>JBDUAL010000094.1:0-6391 GCA_040004685.1 Anaerolineaceae bacterium
ATAAGAAATCAACACCCTTCAACAGCCCTAAACAGGGGGTCTAACGATTTCCTAAACCATGTGCCCAGGTTCGATTCCTGGCGGGGGTACCAAACAATTCCAATCTGGAACCGACAGGTTCCGACCACCGAAGCGCGATATTATGTCCGAGCGTGGCCACGAGTGTAGCGACGGGATTTCAGCGAACGGTAAAGAGCCTGTTTATTGGAACTCGCAACGTCACGCTGTAGAGCCGGTGCAACGTTGGCGTAACGGTTCATCGTTTTCAGCGCACTGGATGAGGACACCCAGAGTGACTTCCGCGAGAAACTGAAGCGCTTCATCCCGCTAGTGATTCCTGTTCCACGTGGTCACGTTCACAGACACTGATCTCGAGCGGTAGTAGAGGTATGCAAAGCCTTGGACGCTTGCCTGGCGGGCCAAGCGTCCGAGCGACTCGACCTAGGAGCCGAGGTGCAGCTCAGCCATCTGCGGGTCGAACAAACATTTTCTGGTCTCCGGCCCTCGCCGTCAGGGGTGGCGAGTCGGCAGCAATCTTCTACGACAGAGGAAAGGAGCACGACCCTGAGGAAGCTCCACTCTCGGAGTTCATTCGGGTGATCAACGAGCGATTCGGCCTCACTCTCGGCGAGCCGGACCGGCTCCTGCTGGAGCAGTTCAAGGCCGAGAGAGTCTCGGACCCGGATCGCGCAGGCGCACGCCAAGAGGCTGGATCAGTTCCGGCTTGTGTTCACAAAGCGGATTCTCAACGACATCGTCACGCGCACCGTCGGTACGAGGCGATCGTCAAGCGCATTCTCGACGATGAGGAGTTCCGTGGATTGCTCTTCGACGTTTGTCTGAAGGATGTGTACCGGACGCTCCGAAAGGGGCGGCTTGAGGAGGATGAGCGGCGTCGAGCTCGAGAGCCGTTGTCACGATGCAGCCATCATGCAAAGATCGACGGCCAGATCAACCTTCGTCCTGCTTACCTCAGGCCACGCGCTGTCGACTCCGTCCACGCTCCACACGCGCTGGTTCGTTGTGAACGCGAGCGATGCGTGCTAGCGTCTTGGACAGAAAGGGCTTCACTTTGGTAGACGTTGATTTCGAACAGCTCGGTCCCGCGGTAGGTCAGCCATTTCCAGATCTGGTGCTGCCCGGCGTGAACGGGAAACCGGTCGATCTACACGCCGACCGGGCGGGGCGCCCAGCGCTCGTGGTTTTCCATAGAAGCGCGCGCTGGTGACCGTTCTGCAAAACGCAGCTCGTTGAGTTGCAAAGCATCCGCCCCGAACTTCAGGCAGCAGGCTTCGCCATTTACGCCGTCAGTTACGACAGCGTCGAGATCCTCAATAGCTTCGCGGTGAAGCACGGCGTTGACTACCCGTTGCTCTCCGATGAAGGCAGTCAGGTCATTCGTTCCCTCGGCATCCTCAATGACGCTGCCGTTGAAACGGTGTTCGGTATCCCGCATCCCGGAACGTTCGTCTTGAATGAGGACGGCACGGTGCGGAGTAAGCATTTTTACTCCAGCTACCGCGAGCGCGATTCGGGCGTCGGTGTGTTGGAGCATCTCCTCGGTTTGGAGGCTGGGAGTCACGGGGCCATGAGTGAGGCGGAGACGACAGGCGTAACCGTTCGCGGGTGGTTCGACAAGGACACGTACGCCTGGGGGCAGCGCATCTGGTTGACTGTGGAGCTCCAGATCGCCGATGGACTCCACGTCTATGGCCGCCCGATCCCCGAGGGCTACTACCCGCTTGCGGTGGAGATCGAACCGCTTGAACGCCTGATTATCGGAGAGGCGGAGTTTCCTGCGCCAGTCCCGTTTCGCGTCGAAGGGCTGGACGAACGTTTCCACGTCTACGAGGGCTGCGTTGGCGTTCGGGTGCCAGTGACCTTCATGCTCGTAGACGGCGGGACGCTGGAAGTTGCGGTCACAGTCTCGTTTCAGGCGTGTTCGGCCAGCGAGTGCTTGGTGCCGCAAACGGTTCGAATGGTGTTGCCGATTGGCGAACTGCCACTGGTTGATCGGCCCCAGCAACGAACTTGATCCGTCGACCCAACCGCGCCCGGCTTCGTCCAGGAACGCATCACCGCGCCACAGAATCTCGTTTATTCGCCATCACGTGATGCGAGGGCTATGCCGCTGCGAAACGATCTGGTCATAGTGTCAGCTGTTAAAGTTCCATTCGAGTTGTTCTAGAACAGACTACGGAGGGATTGTTTTGGAGTTTGGCATCGGCAATATGTGGGGAGAGATGTTTGGCCTCGGGGTGCCTGTCTGGGAGCGAATCATCCGTGCCGTGCTGGTGTACGCGTTCGCCTCGGTAGCGCTCCGGCTGGCGGGAAAACGCGAGATCGGAACGCTGAATCCGTTCGACCTGGTCGTTATCCTCTTCCTCTCGAACATCCTACAAAACTCGATAATCGGCGACGACGTTTCGGTTACTGGCGGCTTCATCGGTGCCGCAACGCTGATGCTCATCAATCGAGCCGTCCAGCGATTCCTGTTCCAGCATCAACGCTTGGACGGCATCCTAGAAGGCAAGCCGAGGGTCCTCATCGACGACGGGAAGATCCTCCACGAACACCTCAGCAAGGAACTCGTTACCGAGGACGACCTGATGGTGGCACTACATAAGCAGGGCCTGCTCGAACTCGCCGACGTTCAGCAGGCGGTGCTTGAGACCGACGGGAACATTTCGGTGGTACCGAGGCGACCGAGCAGCGAAGAGCAGAGGCAAGCCGCGATGGAACAGCAACTCAACCGGATTGAGGCGAGCCTCGCTTCCTTGATGGCAAACCGTCCGACCGCATAATCGCAACGCGACGTTTCGGTGACAGCGAACCCAGTCCTCGTTGTCTCCGATGGTGCATCGAACCGCTTACCAGTGGCTAAATGTTCAAATGTCGCCAAACGCCGGAATCCCCGTCACGCAGCGTGCTGACCGTTTCCGGCGTGCCCGGCCACCGACCAAAGGACAAAAAGCCCTTGATCGCTTCGAAGCCGAATTCGCGTGGCGCTGAATCTGGGACGGCGGGGCCAGGGAGGCACGCTGAAATGACTCTTCGGCGCGTTTGATCAATGCTACCGACGATGAAGGCGTCACGCGTTGGCTCCGCCCTGGCTGCGGCTACGTCGAGCGCCTCAGCGTTTGGTATGAGGGCCGATCATGCGGTAGCCCTCCAAGACTCGCTCCGGCTGTGAGCGAGACCCGGCTTGCCCGCGTCGGCCGCCGCATCATCGTCACCGGCATGACCGGCGCCGGGAAGAGCACGTTCTCGCGAGCGCTCTCGGCGAAGACCGGCCTTCCCGTGATCCACCTCGACCTCCATTTCTGGGGACCGGGCTGGGTCGCGCCGCAGGAGGATGAGTGGCGCGAGAAGCAGCGCGACCTGCTCGCCGGCGAGGAATGGATCGCCGACGGCAACTATCACGGCACACTCGATCTTCGGCTCGAGCGGGCTGACACAGTTGTGTTCCTCGACACATCGTGGTGGATCTGCGCACGGCGCGCGTTCATGCGGGGGATCCGCCGTCCCGCCGGAACCCAGATGCCCGAGGGCTGCGACGACTCCGCGTCGCAACGCTTGCGCGACGAGTGGGGGGCGGTCTGGCGCGTCTGGCGTCACCGGAGCTCCGATCGCGAACGAGAACTGGCAATCCTGTCGCGCCACGGAACCCACGCCGCGCTGCACATGCTCCGTTCCAAACGGTCGGCTCGTGCCTTTCTCGACCATCTCGACTCAGGACCACGATCGTCGCGCGTGTAATTCAGGTTCTCGGCCAGGTCCGAACAGACGATGTGGCCACTTAGGCGTCCTAGTGGTGCAGGGAGGCTCCAAAGGCCTGCGGTGAGGGAGCCTCGAGTTCGCAGCCCGCCGACATGTTTGCTCCATCGTCTCTCGTGGTCGCGCCTGCATCTGCGATCGCACAAGGGGCAGCCGGTGGCGGTTGGACGGTAGCACGCCGAACCATTTCCAGTTCCTACGGCAACTTTGCTGCGAGGGAAGCCATCAGCATCTCCGCGTACCGCGAGTTTCCGCGAAGGCTGAGGTGCACATCATCGTCATGCCAAAAGGCACCGCGGCCGTCTGGGACGAGCCATTCACTTGCATCGAACCAAAGAAACCGATGGTCTTGAGCCGTTGGCCGGACCAGGCTATGCATGTCCCTCACGCGCTGCTCAAGGTCCGGCACGCGCCGCCGAACGTTTGCACCGAAAAGGGCCTCCGCGAGTACAACGACCTGGATGCCTTCGAGCCGCGCAAGCCGTCGAAGGATCTCCGCGTACACGCCCCCGACCTCTGCAACGCTCGCCACCGTCCGCGTTCCGAGCAGTCGTCGCGCCCACCGGCGCCCCACCTTGTCGATCGCTGACCAGCTACCGCGGCCTTCGTGAACTTGTGTTCCCAGGCCGCCCTCGAGACCGAGGTACAGCCGTTCGGCCCAACTGCCGAACCGGTGACGGACGCTTGCGGAAACCACCGGGACTACGCACGGATATGCGTTTAACGACAAGACGACCAGGTCGGGCTGGACCTGCTGCACACGCTTAACGGCGTACTCGATGGCCCGCGCCCCGACCGGAAACAGCGCAACCGCCGAAACCGCCCAATCTTTTGCCACAGAGCCCTTCAGCAAGTGCTCGAACAAGGCGGGCCAACTCTGAGTGGGCGAATCGACGCCGAACCCAGCAGTCCCGCTGTGTCCAAGCACCAGGCATCGCATTAGCGCATGGTAGCTTTAAAATCGAAACCGCATACGGGGCGGCCTGGTGGCGCCGGCGAGACGCAAGGATTTTCGAGTGGGCCCGAGTCTTGCGGAAGTACCAGGGCATGGCCGCTCTCGTTTCTTCGCGTTGCTGCACATGAGTCTATCCGTCGTCTCAAGGCAGTGGCACCCGTGTCTCAACTCCGCGACGCAGTTGTTATTGTGCTCGGTGTGAAACTCCCAGCGGCGATTGAGGACTCGACGTATGAGGCGGTTGTGGGCCTCGCCTCCGAAGATGCATGCGAAACGCGACGGTTCGATTTCAAAGTCGCGCTCAATGTTCCAGGGAAACGCCGAAGCGCGCCCGTCGATCGCCAAGGCGGCCAGTTGAACCAGTTTGCGGCAAGATTCGTCCGGTTCAGCCACCACCTCCGTTCGCGAACCTTCCGCTGCTACTCCCACGGCTCCTGCCGATTTCCTAAACCAAGTGCCCAGCCCCAATTCCTGGCGGGAGTACCATCACTTTTGAACGGCGTTCGTGCCGGACGGACGGTTGGTGGTGGCCGGCACCCAAGGCGTGACCGGTGCCCGGCAATGCGGACGTGTGGCCGTTGCAGCCAAGCCCCGGGCGCGGCACTCTCCCAAGCAAACGGCAGCATTCGTCGCCAACAGGAAAGGTAGGATTCGATGACATCGACCGACACGCTCGCCAGGCCAGGTCCGGCAACAACCGAGAATTTCGACGTCCTCATCGTCGGGGCGGGCATATCCGGCGTGGGCGCCGCCTACCACCTGACCCAACAACGCCGGGGCACGAGTTTTGTTGTACTCGAAGCGCTCGACAACTTCGGCGGCACGTGGTGGACACACCGTTATCCGGGGATCCGATCCGACAGTGACCTCTATACATTCGGCTATCGCTTCAAGCCGTGGACGAGCGCGCCGATCGCGAGCGCAGACGAAATCCGCAAGTATATGGGCGAGGTGATCGAAGAGAACGGCCTCGCTCGCCACATACGTTACGACCACAAGATCATGTCCGCGCAGTGGTCGAGCGAGGATAACCGCTGGTCGATTGAAGCTACGCGCGGGGACACCGGCGAATCGAAGCATTTCACCGCCAAATTCCTCTGGATGTGCCAAGGCTACTATCGTCATTCGGAAGGCTACACGCCGGAGTGGCCTGGAATGGATCAGTACCAGGGCCAGATAATCCACCCGCAATCCTGGCCGGAGGATCTCGACTACGCTGGCAAACAGGTCGTTGTGATTGGCTCGGGTGCGACGGCGGCAACGCTGGTGCCCGCGATCGCGGCTGATTGTGGCCACGTCACCGTCCTGCAGCGCTCTCCGACCTACTTCATCCCCGGCAGAAATCAGAACGACTTGGCCGACACGCTTCGTGAATTGCAGATCGATGAGACGTGGATTCACGAGATCGTTCGCCGGAAAATCCTCTTTGACCAGGCTACCTTCACGAAGCGCGCTTTCGATGAACCCGAGGCGGTGAAGCGGGAACTGATCGGCGGAGTGCGCGCCTTTCTCGGCCCGGATTTCGATGTCGACACCCACTTCACACCCAACTACCGGCCGTGGCGCCAGCGCATCGCCTTCGTCCCGGATGGCGACATCTTTCGCGGAATCAGCTCCGGCAAGGCCTCTATCGTCACAGGTGAGATCGACACTTTCACG
>JBDUAL010000095.1:0-6381 GCA_040004685.1 Anaerolineaceae bacterium
AGGATGTCCTCGGGCTCTTCACGCTCGCGAACACGAATGACGGTTGTGAGGAAGTATCTGAACGGACACGTTGCCCAGGTCTGGAGGGCGGTTGGCGAAGTCGGTGCCGCACTGCTTGGACGCAACTCTGGACGGGGGCCGATTGCACCTTCGAAACGCCCAACGCCGCCCCCCAAACGGGCGCGTGTCGCCTCTATGCCCACTTTCATCCGCGGGGCGATCTCAGCTACCGCCCGCTCGCCCGCTCGACCGCTCAGCATCAGCCGGAGGTCGTACTCCTGCGCCATGCCGGGTTCCACGGTGCCTTGCAATCCGGACTGAAACGACGGAACGCGAGTCAGCCAGGCAGTTGGTTGGAGCGCGAGGAATGCGCCAGTGGCGAGTGCGCCGCGGGCTCCGCTTAGCTCTCCTGCCGCCTCCAACAGCCAGCGTGAGGGGAGGCGTTTCTGCTGTCCCCGGACGTCTGCCGAGGACGTTACAAGGACACGCTCGGAATCACCCGCCGACGCGCTTGCGAGGGCGGCAAGATAGTCTCGCCTCTCCTCTCCGCCCCGCGCGCCCCGAAATGGCAGCGAGGGGTCGGCGTCCCTTCGCTCCTGGTCCGGGAGGAGCGGGTCGTCCCGTCCGATGGCCGGCATCTGGCCCTCCACCATGCCGAGGATGAAGACGACATCGAAGTCCATGCCTCTGGCGTTCGCGAAACCGCTGCTGAAGATGCCCGTCCCGAACGGTCCAACACGTCCCGTCTTAGATTCCAATAGTCTTTCGAGGGCGGCGACGAAGGCCTTGCTGTCTACGCGCGCCCTGTCCGCGACGGGGACAGCATCGAGCGCTCCAAGGTTCGCCATCTGTTGGAGCACCTGCTCGTAGGCGTCGCGCTCTGCCTCTTTGGAGGCGTCATCGGGGCAGCCAGCGAAGTTCGCGTGGGCGCCCATATAGCGATTGAGCAAGTCACGCGCCCAAAGCTCGTGTTCTTTCCACGTCCATCCGGCGGGAGGTGTGAGATCGAGGGCGAGCTGTTCCATGAACCTCTGTAGTCGCAGCACCTGCCGGATCCGTCGCTCGGTGAACCGTGCCTGGCGTTCTGAAAAAGGTCGTTCCCGGTCATCGAGCTTGCCCTCGAGGCGGCGCATGTAGCGTTCCAATTGGAGCGACCACTGTGGCACGCCTGCAACCACCCCCGCCTCACGGGTGATGGCGTCCCAGCTGTTGGTTGGCGGAAATCCGCCCGCTTCGGATTCAACCGCTGGTCCCGCCGTGAGCCAATCCATCACAGCGTCCCGTCGGAAGTTCATGGCCGGGAGGCGCAGCATTCCGAGAAGAAACCGCCCGGCAATGGATTGGCCGAGAGTTGCCACCGGAGGCCCGTTGTGCGGGATCTCGGCTGCCTCCAGACGTTCGTGGACCAGGGGGGCGTAAACCGCTGCGTTGGGGTAGAGGATCGCCATTCGGTGCAGGGGTGTGCCTTTCGCTGCGCGGGCCATCGCCATCCGGATTGCCGACCGAACCTCTTCGTCCGCGTCTGGCGCCGCGACGATGTGTGTGGCCGCGACTCGGGGCCAGGCGATTGGCGTGTAGGCAGGGACTCGCCCACCAGAAAGTCTTGCGTGCATCGTCCCGAGGTTAGCGTCTGCGACTTCATCTCCCGTCGCTCCGAGGATCACGGTCACCAGTCCCGCTTCGCCGAGCGTCACGGCGAACGCCGTCTCCGCCGTGGAGAGATCGCGAGGCAGGTAGATGACGATCTGGCCGAAGTCCCTGAGAGCCGGGGAGCTGGCGCGGACGGTCGCCGCGGCGGCGTGGGCGAGGTCAGTGTCGTCGTAGTAACGGCCGGCAACTAGCGACTGAAAGCGGCGAAAGATCGCGATAACCTCGGCAGCACGCGGGCCACCCGAAGCGAGACGGTTAAGGGTCGTTCCGGGTGCCTCGCGCAGGTCGCGAAACGTCGCCTCGAGGCTCTCGCCGGTTGCGAGGTGGGTGCTGACACGGGCGAAGCTGCTGGCGCGCGTCTCGCGCACGTGGTCGGCAAGCGCGCAACGAACGGCTTCGGCGCGAATCCATGGCGTTAGCGGGCGCAAGTCACCATTGAGCGCCGGACCGCCGAGCAACTCGGCCAACCGGTTGAAGGCCAGGAAACGAACGTTCACAAGCGCCGCTTCCCGTGCAAGCTGGCGACGCAGCGAAAGGCTGGCGTAGTTGGAGGGGGTGACCACTGTGACCGGTGACAGCCGATCATCCCGCTGGGCGTCCGCAATCGCGCCGCGCAGCGCTTGGATCGCTTCGGAGCCGAATGACACCACGGTGATGTTCGCTGGCATTCGGCCCTCCCGCGCCATGGCCGCCATGGTACCCGTCGCCGCGTACCCTGGGCAGATCGTTGCAACCGCCGTCCGAGTAGACGCGTGCAATGCGACAAGGCCTGTCGCACCGAACGGCGAGGTTGGGACGAGCGCAGCGACGACGGTTGACGCGAAAGTGATCGTAGCACTAATGTTCGCCGTGACGCGGAGGGTGGGTTGATGCAGTTCCGTCCGCGAAGGGGATTCCGTTGACTGCGACTGGCGAGGGTTCCACGCACGCGGCGCAGACCAGACCCCACGGCCCGGAGAACAACCCGGGATGAAACTGATTCACTTCTCCGACCTCCACCTGGACGCCCACTTTGCCTGGCTCGCCGGGGCGCCGGAACTCGCGAGGGAGCGGCGACAGTCCTTGCGCGAGACGCTCACCAAAATTGTTCTCATCGTCCAGGAAAACGATGCGGACGCTTTGTTGTGCGGCGGGGATCTGTTCGAACACGAGCGCGTCACCCCCGATACGGGCGAATTTCTGCGACAGACGTTTGCAGCACTCGATCCTCTTCGTGTGTTCATCGCTCCCGGCAATCACGATTGGCTCGGACCGCAGAGCCTCTACAACCAGGTCGAGTGGAGCGCCAATGTTCATGTCTTCCGGTCGAATCGGCTGGAGCCGGTTGAGTTGAGAGACGGAATCCACCTCTGGGGCGCCGCCCACTGCGCACCCGCGAACACTGACGGGTTCCTCGATTCGTTTCAGGTTGACCGGCCCGGTGTCAACCTTGCGCTTTTTCACGGCTCGGAGCGATCGTGGATTACGAGCGAAGAAGGCGGCAAGGCGCCGCATGCCCCATTCGATGCAGAACAGATTCCACTAGCAGGCCTAGATTTCGCCTTCCTCGGCCACTTCCATACCCCCAAAGACATGCCGCACTTCAGCTACCCCGGAAACCCGGACCCGTTGGCGTTTGGCGAGACGGGCGTACGGGGAGCCGTGATCGCAACAGTTTCGGAAAATGGCACGGTCACGGTCGAACGGAAGGTGGTTGCCCACTCTCGTGTCAGCGATCTGGTGATCGACCTCACCGGGTGCACGAATCAGCAGAATGTCCGCGATCGGCTCGTCGGGAGCCTTACGGGCATTGACGGGTATGTCCGCGTTACTTTGGAGGGAGAGATTGGTGCCGAAGTGGACGTAGCAAAGGGCGACCTGGAACGCCTCGTTGGATCGAAGGTGCAACTAAACGTCGGAAGGGTGACTGTTAGCTACAACCTCGAAGCCATACGCGAAGAACCCACCATCCGTGGACGGTTCGTGCAAGACGTGGAGGCGGATCTCTCCCTCAGTGAGGACGAACGCCGTCGCATCCTTGTGACCGGGCTTCGCGCCCTCGAGGGCCGTCCCGACCTGGAGGTTTGGTAGCCAATGCGCTTCAAATCTGTTCGCGTCGCTCGCTTCGGGTGCCTTGAAGACGAGAAGCTGGAGCTCGCTTCCGGCCTAAACGTGATCTACGGCCTGAACGAGGCCGGAAAGTCGACCTGGCATGCCGCAATGTACGCGGCCCTCTGCGGTGTTCGACGCGGGGCCGGGATCACCAAAACGGAGCGCGAATTCCGGGAGAAGCATTTCCCCTGGAGTGGTAAACGCTGGGAAGTGAATGCTCAGATCGAACTTGAGGACGGGCGTCTCATCGACCTCCACCATGACCTCGATGGCAAAGTCGATTGCAAGGCGACCAACGCTGTCACGGGCCGAGACATGTCGCCTGAGTTGATGTTCGAAGGAATGCCCGATGGTTCGACGCTGCTCGGACTGAACCGCAACCTCTACTCTCAGGTTGGCTGCATTCGACAGGCGGAAATCCTCAGCATCCTGAACGACTCGCACGAGCTACAGGTACAGATCCAACGAACCGTGGCTTCGCCCGAAGCGAAGGCAACGGCCGCCGCGGCCATCAAGGCCCTTCAAGCGTTCAGATCCGCCAAGGTGGGCCTCGACAGGAGCAACAGCAGCCAGCCGCTCGTAACCACCCGGCGGGCGTTGCAGAGCTCTGCACAATGTTTGCGACAGGCATCAGCAGCCCACGAAAGCTACGCGCTGGTCGTTAGCGAGGCGGTTCGACTCGAGCGTTTGGCCGACGAACGCACGACCCGTAGAACGCGCCTCGAAGCCCAAATCCGAACTCAGGAAGCCGACGCTCTCGGAGCCAAAATCGACAGAATGAAACTTCTCGCCGCCGGACTCCCTGATGGACCTCCTCCGGATCGGCGGGAGGAAGACGGCCTCGCGCTCCGCGTTGCGGAGGCGATTAAGGCGTGGACGGTCCGTCCCGACATCGTAGTTCCAGCCGGGGAGACCGCCGAGGAGCTAACGCGACAACTAGGTGAGTTGCCCGAACCAGCCGCTGGCGATACCGAAACGGATCCTGCGGTGGTGGACGCGGAGATGGCGTGGCGCGCCAGCAAGGCCGTTTTCGAATCGCACCTGGCGGTCAAGCCAACAGCACCGGAGGCGAGCGGTTCGGCCGCAGATGCCTGGCAGCTTCGCCAACTCGCCGATACGCTCCGTGTGCAGGAGCAGCCGATTCCGTCTGAACTGGAGCGAGCCGTTGCCCTGGCGCGCGAGAGGGTGGCCCGGGCGTCGTCCCCCGCGCGTCGCAATCTGATGATTGCTGTCGGGCTGTCCCTGGCGGTACTTGGAGCAGCGGCCGTGGCGCTTGGGTTGATCTGGGGTTTCGTGGCCCTCGCTGCCGGCATTGCCCTCGCCGGGATAGGAGCCCTCAACGCGAGGCCCGTGATTCCACTCTGGAGGGCGGTTCAGGAGCAGACTCAAGCCGAGGAGAGCTTGGGATCGGCACAAGCGGAACGAGTCAAAGTGGTTGACGAAAAAGACCGCGCCGCTCTTAGGGCCGCCGCTCTTGACCTTGTTCCTGTTCCGGATGAACTCGTCCGCAGGGCAGAGGAGATCGAAAGTTCTCTCGGCTCAGCCGCACAGGTTGGAGTCTGGGAGGCCCGGCGGCTCGTGCTCAGTCACGAGCACGACGAGCGAACGGCAGCCCTAGCCTCCGCCCTGCTGGCACGCGGAGAAGCGGCTTCAGCGGACGTGGGTGCGACCGTTGATTCCTACAAAAGAGCGTGCTCCGAAAGAGCAAACCGGGCCACCCTGGCTGCGCGACGACCGGACCTGGAAGCGCGACTCAAGCAACGCTTTGCCGCTGACGAACAGTCGCGCAAAGACCGAATTCAGACGGCAGAGGCCGCAGAGGCGCTTTCGCAAGTCGCGGAGAAACTCGGTTTGACAATTGAGACCGAAGACAAGTCAATCGAGGAGCTGCGCGCTTGGTTGGCTACCCGCGGTTCTCGCCAGGCGGCCGATGACGCCTCCAGGAGCGAATGGGAGGAACTTAGCGCTCTGCGACGCGACGGTTCCGAGGACGCTCGCAGGCAGCGACTGGCCGATCTTCGGAGCGCGGTGGCCGCGCTGAACCCGGATGGAAACGTGGTCGAATTCCCGGTAGGCGCGGACGCGAACGCGCTGGTCGAGGAAGCACGCAAACTCGAAGCTGACGCCAAAGATGAGGCACGGGAGATGGAGGGCCGTCGCGCTCAGCTAGCTCGCACAGTGCCATCGGTGAGCGAGGCCGAAGAGTCGCTCGAGGCGGCCACGGAGGCGTACGCACACGTCCAGGACCTTGCGAACGTGGTGGACACCACGATTCGATTCTTGTCGGACGCGGAGGAGCGGGTTCAGCGTGACATTGCTCCCGTCCTGAGCAAATTCGTCGAACCGCGGCTGGCGCAGGTGACCAATGGACGCTACGCCCAGGTGGCCGTTGATCCCGCCGACCTCAGCGTGACCGTGGTCGACTCCAGTGGTGCTCATCGCTCGGCTGCGCGGCTCTCGCACGGGACTTCCGAACAGGTGTACTTGCTACTGAGGGTAGCGCTGGCGGAGATCTTCGGCAGATCCGGCGAGTCCGTCCCGCTCCTGTTGGACGATGTGACAGTGGAGAGCGACCGCATCCGAACGCAGGCGATCCTTTCGGTCCTACTGGAGCTCAGCGCCACCCACCAGATCGTTCTG
>JBDUAL010000096.1:0-6337 GCA_040004685.1 Anaerolineaceae bacterium
GGGTAGAGGGGGTCGCGGTGGCGAGGTCCACTGGCGCCGCCAACGGCGCGGCGCCCCCGAGCATCCCAATCGACGTGCAATTCACAACAGCATCGTACGCTTCGAGAGACGTCCCCAACTCAACGGTCTTCACTCTAGGGAACCCGGAGCCTGCGACATCGGCGGCCAACCGTAACGCGCGCGACTGATCACGGTTCGAGATGGCGACGCCCTCCGGCTGCGCCTCAGCCAGCGCAAAGGCGATTCCGCGCGCTGCCCCACCGGCCCCTAGCAACAAGATCGAGCGGCCCGCCGGCTCGAAGCCCCCTTCGTTGCGCAACGCCGCCACAAAGCCGGGGCCATCAGTATTGAATCCGAACAGCCTTCCATGACGGTTGACTATCGTGTTCACCGCGCCGACTCGCGTGCTCTGCCCACCCAGCTCATCGAGCAACGGAAACACCGCCTCCTTGTGCGGGATCGTAACGTTCGCCCCGAGCACATCTGCGCGGCGGAGTCCTGCCACCCGCGTTTCCAGCGCGTTGGTCGGCGTATCCCAAAGCTCATAAGTGGTCTGAAGTCCGCAGTGCGCGAATGCCGCCGACTGGAACGCTGGCGACAGAGAATGCTCGACTGGGTGCCCGATGATCCCACAGCGGCCGTTCATTGCCCGTACAACGCGATATTCCGCTGGTGTTCGGCGAAGCTCGCCGCGAACACGTGCGAGCCGTCTGCTTTCTTGGCGTCGGCCACAAAATAGTAATAGGCCGTCTTCGCGGGACTCGCCACTGCTTCCAGCGATGCCAGCCCCGGACAGGCGATCGGCCCGGGCGGAAGCCCAGCGAACATCCGGGTGTTGTACTTCGAAGGGTTGTCGAGATCCTCGAGCGTGAGCTCTTTCTTCCACCACCCGCTCTTCTCGACGCTTTTCGGGTCCAGCGCCGCCGCGAACTGCACCGTCGGGTCCGCGCCCAGACGGTCACCCGCTGCGATGCGGTTGTAGAAGACTGCCGCAATGAGCGGACGCTCCTCTGCCTTCGCGGCCTCGCGTTCGACGACAGATGCGAGCGTTAGCGCCTGGTGAGTGTTCAGCCCGTGCGAAAGGGCGGCCGCACGCAGTTCAGGCGTGAATCGCCGATCAAGCGTCTTGATCATGAGCGCCACTAACTGCGTAGGGGTGGAACCGGTGGGCAGAGCGTAGGTATCCGGGAAGAGGTAACCCTGGAGACTGGCGCCAGGCGGGAGGTTGATCGCCAGGTCTGGCGGCAGCGTCGCCACAGTCACGGCATCAAGAAATTGCTGACGAGAACCGAAACCAGCCTTCGCGGCCACGTCCGCCATCTCTTCTACCCGCAGCCCTTCGGGGAACGTCACGCGGATCACCGCCACGGCGCCGCGAACCGTCAGTTCGCCAACCACGCCTACGGCCGACGAGTTCTTGTTAAGCAAAAAGTCGCCCGCGCTAAGCTTGTCCTGCAAACCCATTAGGCTGACCAACAGTTCGAACTGCCGACCTGATCGAATGACACCCAACTTCTCAAGATCCTGGCCGACGTCTGAGGCGTTGCGCCCGCTCTTGAGCGAATACGGGATCTGTTCTCCACGTTGGGCAGCCCTTGCCCCGGTCGGCAGATTGCCGCTCAACAGATCGTCCGGCGTTCGCGCCACGGCGTACGTGGCGCCGAGGATGGCGAGCACGGAGAGAACCGTAGCGATGGCTGCGAGCCGTGCGTGGGGAGTGTTCAATCCCGCCCCGCACGCCGCGAATCCAGTACCGCCTGTAGGACGATCGCCGCCGATTCAGAGTCCAATACCCCGGACTTTCGTTTCGCTGAGCCTTTCACCGTCCGCGCCGCCTGGACCGAGGAGAGACGTTCATCCCAGGTGCTCACCGGAACGGTCAACCGTTTACGCAAGGCGCGGACAAGTTCGCGAACGCTAACGGTCTGATCCGAATCACGGCCCGAAAGCGAAAGCGGGAGACCCACCACCACCTCTCCCACATCGTCCGCACCGGCCAGCCGCGCCACTTCGTCCACCAACAGCAAGGTCGACGCGCTGTGAATCGCGGGCCGGGGGTGCGCAAACAGCCCTAGTTCGTCGCTCAGCGCGACGCCCGTCCGGTGTGACCCGGGATCAAGGGCGAGCACTCGCCGTTGGTGTGACACCTGCTGTTGGGGTTGGGTCATTTGATTGCATTGGAAGGGAGTCGCCAGGTGAGGCCCGGACTCCGAGCTTAACGCTTATCCTGAAATCGAACCTTGGCAGCCACGGCGCCCATGAGGGCGACGTCTCTACCACTGCATCTTCAATACCATAGCGGCCCTTGAGGGTCGACTTCGCACCGTCTTTAGACTCCCCCTTGACGCCGTCTTTCACCCCCTGGCGGGTGACACGCCGGGCAAAGCTGCCCTGGATGCGAAATTCGGCGCGGCTCCCGCCGCCGCCCGAATCCGAGACGCGAACACCCGTCTCGAGGGCGGTGACGCTCTCGGGAATGAACTCGCCATCGCCACTCTCGGGGCGAAGCACGAGTGCTGCTACCTCCCGCAAGGTAGAAGCGACAACCGCCAGCGCCTCTACTCTCACCGTGACGGGAAGGAGGAGAAAATCGGCCTGCGTCCCGACCGCGGCCGAGGGGCTCCCAAGTTCCGTTGTCGTCTTCGCGGTTCGCAGCAACACGGCGTCATGTGGGCGTGCTGCCAGCAAACCCTGGCGCGCGGCGTCGGAGGCGCCAAAGGCGTTCGCCAGCGCGGTCACCGCCACCAAATCAGCCGGGGCAACGGCGGACTTCTCCTCGCTCGTCCCGCCCGCGGCGGCTGCCAGGTTGGAGACTGTCATCGTCCGTAGCTTCGCGTCCAGCCAGCCGCTGAGCGCTCCCGCAGGGAGGTTGCCAGCGATCCCAGGACGCTCGGCGGTCACGGTAGCGACAGCGGTCCCTCCGGGGGGCACCTTGGTCGGGGCGTCCAACAGGAACGGCAGAAACTGCGGCCCGCCGAGAACTACCGTACCAGCCGGGATGGTGATCGACGCGGCTGACGAATTGGTGATAGTTACCGAAGCCTTCGCCGGGAGCGCGCCTACCGTGACCTTCCCCGTCGTCCTTAAGGCGAGCATGGTGGCCTGAGTCGCGCTCACGTCCTCCGCCGGCACTTCCAGCGTCGCGCCATCAACGCTCTGTTGCGTTCGCGAGGCAGTGATCACCGCGTCCACGGAGACTGTCTCGAAAGGCGGATAGATTGTGACCGTTGCGCTCGGCGCCACCGTCACGGCGAGAAGCGCAACGACCGCAACCACTCCGGCGATCAGAAAGAGCCGCGCGTAGCGGCCCAGTGCCGGAAGCGCCAGATTCCTCCGAAACAGGCGCAGGACGCGCCGCCCGCCCGCATCCCAGCGCACTTCCTGGGGTCGCCTGGCCACCGGGATACCCGCCAGACGGGCGCGCCCTGCGAGATTCACGGCGTTGGTAGCTATCGCCACCAGCTTCCCGGATTCCGAAACGTGCCGTTGCAGGCGACGCATCCCGAGTTCGGTCGAGAGCTGGCGATTGCCATCTGGGGCGTGGATCACCACGGCGTATGTCGGCGCCATGTCTACGCGTCCGCAAATCGCGGCGATATCTTCCCGCCGATCGATGAGCACGACGCTGGCAAGATTTGAACTTTCAGCGTCGCCCGCGTAGTTCTCGGTCTCCTGCTGGTCAGTCATGTCGCCCCTCAACCGATGTTAACTCGTCGAAAGTGCCGCGGTCCCAAGCTGCTGCGCGAGGAGCATCGCCTCAGCCAATCGTGTCTGGTCCTTCGCACCGGCACTCGCCATGTCTGGACGGCCACCACCGCCACCACCCGCCGCCTTCGCGATCGCACTCACGAGTTTGCCCGCGTGCACGCCTCGGCCCACGAGTTCAGGACTCGCCGCCACAACGAACGACGACCGGCCCTCGACGTTCGAACCGAGAATCAGCAGCACCGGTTTGAGCTCCGCCCGCACCCGATCCGCTATCTCTTTGAGCGCCTCGTTCGAACTGACCTCCACCGTGGCCACAACCAGGTTGGCCTCACCAATGCGCGAAGCTCCCGAGATCAGGCCATCGGCCAGCGACGAGCCCTGGAGCCGTTGCAGCTGTTCGCTTTGCTTACGCAGCCGTTCGAGTTCGCTCTGCATGCCGTCCAGGCGATCCTCGATCTCCGCCGGGCTGGTCGAAAGCCGATCAGCGATGCGCAGCAAGCGATCTTGCTGCTCCAGGAGGTGAGTCTCGGCCGCCTTGCCGGTAAGCGCTTCGATCCGCCGTGTTCCGGCCGCCACTGAAGATTCGCGCAGGATGTGGATGAACCCGATCTCGCCCGTGTGGTGGACGTGCGTCCCACCGCACAATTCGGCGCTGAAGTTCACCCCCGCGTCTTTGATCTCAACGACACGGACTTCGTTGCCATACTTGTCGCCGAAGAACGCGAGGGCGCCCGACTCCACCGCCTGGCGGTAACCGGTCGTCCGCCACCCGACCTCAAGGTCGTGCCGAACCTTCTCGTTCGCCAGTTGCTGAGCCTCCACGAGGGCGCTACGGGGCGTCGCTTCGAGATGCGTGAAGTCGAAGCGCAGCCGCTCCGGCGTGACCAGTGAACCTTGCTGCCGCACATGCGTCCCGAGAATCGAGCGCAGAGCGGCGTGCAGCAGGTGCGTGCCCGTGTGGTTGCGAGCCGAACCTGCGCGCCACGCGAGGTCCACGCTGGCTTGGGCGTTTTCGGTGACACGGATTTCGCCCTCCGTCACCCGACCGCGGTGGATGATCGCGCCGCCGCTGCTCTGCGTGTCTTCGACGAGGAAGACGCCCAGGTTGGTTCGGATAGCGCCCCGGTCGCCCATCTGGCCGCCGCCTTCCGGGTAGAACGGCGTGGTCGAAAGCACAAGTTCACACGCCTCGCCCTCGGTTACCAGGGCGACGAGCGCGCCGTCGCGCAGGATGGCCGCGACATGCGCATCCGCCTCCACGTGGGCGTATCCGACAAAGTCACTGTGATCTTCGCCGATTGCCTGCAGCACGGTCGAAACTTCGCCCTTGAGGAACTTGCCCTGTTGCCGAGACTGAGCGCGCTGCGCCTCAAGCGCTGCTTCGAAGCCTTGTTCATCGATCGTGAAGCCATCCGCCGCCGCGATCTCCTGGGTCAGCTCCCGAGGCATGCCGAACGTGTCGTAGAGCAGGAACGCTTCGTCTCCCGGAATAACCTTCATCCCCAGGTCCTCGAGGCGCGCTAGCAGCGCGTCGAGACGTTGGGTACCCGCCGCCAGCGTTCGTACGAATCGCTCCTCTTCCGCCGAGATCGCCCGACGGATGAAGTTGCGGCTCTCCTCCAGGTGCGGATAGCCGACCTTCAGCTTTTCGATGGCGGCGTCCGCCAACCGCGCCGTGAACGGTGTGCGAACGCCCGCCTTGCGCGCCATATAGATCGCCCGCCGCAGCACCCGCCGAAGGACATAGCCGCGACCTTCATTGCTGGGGACGACGCCGTCGCCAATCAGGAGTGTGGCTGCGCGGCAGTGCTCGGACATCGCCCGGATTGTGTGGCACTGCTCCTCCGTCGCCTGGCCACTGAAGTAGTCAACGCCCACGACGTCCGCCGCCGCTTCAAGGATTGGCAGAAAAATGTCTGTCTCAAACACTGAACGCTTGCCCTGGAGCACGGCCGCCACACGCTCGAGCCCGCTCCCGGTATCGATGTTCTGGGCTGGGAGTTCTGTGCGGCTGCCATCGGGCGCCTGGTAGAGCTGCATGAACACCAGGTTCCAGATTTCGAGAAACCGGTCTCCGTCGAACCCGACTCCGCCGACGCCGTTGCCGCTCTCGTCGTAGCGCGCCTGGGCGTCCTCGAGACCCCGCTCGGGGAAGTAGTCGTAGTAGATCTCGCTGTCTGGGCCGCAGGGTCCGCTCGCTCCGGGCGTGCCGTTCGGAAAGCTGAACCAGTAGTTGAGGTCTTCACCCCGGCGGTGGATGCGCACCTCCGGCACGCCCGCCTCCAGCCAGAGGCCATAGGCGTCGTCATCGGTGAGAAAGACGGTGACGTGTAGCCGTTCGGGTGGGATGCCATAGACCTCCGTCAGCAGCTCCCAGGCGAACTGGATCGCTTCGCGCTTGAAGTAGTCGCCAAAGCTGAAGTTGCCCATCATCTCGAAGGCCGTGCAGTGGCTCAGATCGCCCACCTCTTCGATGTCCGTCGTCCGGAAACAGCGTTGCACGGTGGTCGCGCGGGGGGCCGGGGGCGCTTGCTCTCCCATGAACTGTGGCGTGAACTGCTGCATGCCCGCGCTGGTGAACATAGACGTCGGGTCGCCGATCGGTACCAGGGGCCACGGCGGCAGCAAC
>JBDUAL010000097.1:0-6336 GCA_040004685.1 Anaerolineaceae bacterium
TGCTGGACGGTGATCACGTCTGGCTCGAAGCGGAGGCCGTGGGCGGCGTTGCCGTTCGTTGCCCGGACTGCGGAGCCCAGACGGGACAGCGCCACGACTGCTACCGGCGTCGCCCGCTCGGGAGGCGGGTGGTAGCCTCAAGTCCATCCATGAACATTCGTGTGCTGTTCGTTACCTCTCTGATGGTCGCGCTGAGCTTGGCCGCCGTCGGCTGTGGTGATGGCGCAAGAACGCCCGCCGCTGGCGGCACAGTTGCGGCCAACGCATCGCCCACCCGGCCCGGCATCCCGGCCGACTTCGGCCCCGCGCCAACTTTGGGCGGCAACGTGAGGACGATCTCCCCAGCCCACGCGGCACTCGTCAGCCAGGCCTCGACGCGCACCCCCAATGCGGGGGTTCCGAAGGGCCTCTGCGCCGAAGTGACCTTCGATGGGCTCCCGGAAAACGCGCAGTGGTTCCGACTAGCACTCGATGGCAAGGAAGTCACCACCAAGCTCACCTGGATCGTAGCCAGCAAGGTGGACCCGAAGGATGGCAAGGTCTGCTACGCACCGGCGGAGGGATTCACAATCGGGAAGCATTCAGCGGCACTCTCCGTGCAGGACCCGCGCAACCCGGCATCGCCCTCCAAGCAGGTCGTCGGCTGGGCGTTCGAAGTCACCCCGTAGCGGAGGGCGCCGAGAGGAAACCCTGGAAGGCTGGCGCCAGCAGCGCGATTATGCCTTCGCGGTCCGCAGCGGTCAGGGCGTCGAGTGCGAGGATCTCGCGCGAAAACATCAAGCCGACGAATTGCGACGCGACCAGCGCTGCGCGTAGCTCTGGCGTCGGAAGACGGAGGAGGCTTGTCAAGGGGCCGAACACTTCCGCCACGATGTAGTCGTTGAGCATCGCCGCCGCCGCCGCTTCGGAGACCGCTGAGCGGATCAGTCCGAGGAAACGGCCGCGCGCGGGCTCGGACTGCGAAAGCCCCACAAAGAACCGCGCGAAGCGCTCTCCCAAGTCCGAGGGCTCACCGCGAATGAGCGCCGTGAACGCCTCCGCTGGCACGTAAGGCAGCTCCATCGCCGCACTGAAGAGCCCCGCCTTCGACTTGAAGAAGTGGATCACAAGCGCCGGATCTACGTCTGCGGCGGTGGCGATCGACCGGATCGTCGCGCGTTCGTAGCTCTCCCGCCCGAACGCTTCGCGAGCCGCGCGGAGGATCTGGGCGCGGGTGTCGCTCTGGCCAGGGCGCCGTCCGCTTCGTGTCCGCTCCGGTAAATTCATCGCCCGTTCAATTTAGTCGTGGCTGAAACGGAACGTCAACGCGGGTGCCTCGCCGAGGGCTTTCGAAGGCCCACTCCCGTCACGCGCTCGTAACATGGCGTTGCTACACTAGGGGCGTGATACAGGGAGTCTGCTCATGAGCGAATCCGCCAGCTACGTCATCTCCGCTTGTCGCGAAAACGACGTGAAGTTCATTCGCCTCTGGTTCACGGACATTGTAGGGGCGCTGAAGAGCTTCGCGATTACGGTCGAGGAGCTGGAAAAAGCGTTGGACGAGGGCATGGGCTTCGATGGCTCCAGCATCGAAGGCTTCGCGCGCATTGATGAATCGGACATGCTCGCCCGGCCAGACCCGACCACCTTTCAACTCGTGCCCTGGCGCCCGAAGGAATCCGGTGTGGCGCGCATGTTCTGCGATATCTACTACCCGGACGGCAAGCCCTTCGAGGGCGACCCCCGCTACGTGCTGCGCCGTCAGCTGAAGCGCGCGGCGGATCTCGGCTACACGTTCTACGTTAGCCCTGAACTCGAATACTTCTACTTCAAAGACTCCAAAGGGACAGAACCGCTTGACCGGGGCGGCTACTTCGATCAGACGGCGGACGCCGCTCACGACCTGCGACGCGACACGGTGCTCACGCTCGAGGCGATGGGCATCGAGGTGGAGTACAGCCACCACGAGGTCGCGCCCAGCCAGCACGAGATCGCCCTGCGCTACACGGACGCGCTGACGATGGCCGACGCGGCGATGACCTACCGCCTGGTAGTGAAGGAGATCGCGAGCGCGAACGGCGTCTACGCGACCTTCATGCCGAAGCCGGTGAAGGACCAGAACGGCAGCGGCATGCACGTCCACCAGTCGCTCTTCAAGGGCGAACGCAACGCCTTCTTCGATCCCGAAGACCCGTACCACCTGAGTGCGATCGCTCGCGGTTACATGGCGGGGCTGTTGCACAACTCGCGCGCCCTCACACTGGTCACCAACCAGTGGGTGAACAGCTACAAGCGGCTGCTGCCCGGCTTCGAAGCGCCTGTCTTCCTGAGCTGGGCGAAGCGCAACCGCAGCGACCTGATTCGCATCCCGGAGTACAAGCCGGGCAGCGAGACGCATACGCGCATCGAGTACCGCTCGCCGGATTCGGCCTGCAACCCCTACCTTGCCTTCGCCGTGATGCTCGCAGCTGGCCTGGACGGAATCGAGCACGAACGTCCGCTGCCGCCGCCCGTCGAAGAGAACGTCTTTGAGATGTCGCAGGCCGATCGCGCAGCAAGGGGCATCGAGATGCTCCCGGGCAGCCTGATCGAGGCGATCGAAGAGGCGGAGGCTTCGCCCTTCCTGCGCAGCGCCCTCGGCGACCACACGTTCGAAAGCCTGATCCAGAACAAGCGCATCGAGTGGGAGCGCTACCGCCGGCATATCACGGACTTCGAACTGACCGAGTACCTGCCGATCCTCTAGGCGTTTGAGGTTAGACGCTCGAGGCGAGGGACCAGACTCGAGCCCGTAGCGCGCACGTAGGCAAGCGGTGCGATGTCCGGCATTCACACCGTCGCGATGAACCGTGTTTTACGCTTTCCCAACTCCGTGTCTCTG
Source organism: Anaerolineaceae bacterium (assembly GCA_040004685.1). Taxonomy (GTDB): domain Bacteria; phylum Chloroflexota; class Dehalococcoidia; order Tepidiformales; family Tepidiformaceae; genus PNKC01. Next base: position 2,861 of record JBDUAL010000097.1, read on the forward strand.
TGGTTACATCGAGTTGAGGATGGCCCCTCGCCCGCGTAGGCTTCGGAGCATGCCTGATGCCAGCCTCGTCTTTGTCAATGGCCGAGTCCACACGGTGGATGCCAACAATGCAATTGCCGAGGCTGTGGCGGTGAGTGGCGATCGCATCGTCGCCGTCGGAAGCAACGCTGAAGTGCGCCCGTTCGCCGGAGCGGGAACGCAAGCCGTTGACCTCGCCGGGCGAAGCCTGACGCCGGGTTTCATCGATGCCCACTGCCACATTGGCGGTCTCGGCGGTTCGTTCAGCGCAATCGATTGCAAAGCGCCAGGCATGGGCTCTATCCGCGCGTTCGCCGAGGCGGTACGTCAACGCGCGGCGACGCAGCCGCCGGGCACATGGATCCGTGGCCGCGGTTACGACCAGACACGTGTGGCGGAACAACGCCATCCCAACCGCTTCGATTTCGATGCTATGGCGCCCGACCATCCTGTGATTTTCACGCGAGCGTGCGGGCACATCGCAGTAGGCAACTCGAAAGCCCTTGAACTGGCGGGAATCACGGATTCAACGCCTGATCCGGCGGGCGGCCGCTACGATCGCGAGGGTGGGCGCAATCTTGGCGTTTGCTACGAAACCGCGCAGGGGCCGTTGCAAGGCGCAGCGGGACTGAATCCGAGCGAGGTTCGCCAGAACATCCTGTCGGCCCAGGCGGCGTACCTCAAGGCGGGCGCTACGTCGGTTCACGATGCCGGCGGTGTTGTCGGGCCCGGTTTCGTGCAGATCCAGGACCTGCACGACGAAGGCAAGCTCCGACTGCGGGTGTACGCCTTTGGGACAGATGGTTTCGGGGGACGGCCCGGCACGGCGTTGGTGCAAAGCGGCGTCCACACCGGGTTCGGCGATGACCGTCTCCGCATCGGCGCTTACAAAGTGGTGACGGATGGCTCCACCAGTGGTCCGACGGGGGCAACGCGCGAACCTTATGCGTCCAACTCGGATGACAGCGGAATCCTCTACTGGGAGCAGAAAGAGTTGGAGGGCATGGTTGAAGCTGCCCATCGCGCCGGTTTCCAGGTCACGGTCCACGCCGTCGGTGACCGGGCGATCGAGAACTACCTGGACGCCATCACCCGCGCGATGGATGTCTTCCCTCGCGAGAACCTTCGACACCGCATCGAACACTGCGCGATCCTCGCGCCGGACCTGCGGCCACGCATCCGTCGTCTCGGCATCGTGACCGCCATGCAGCCCGCATTCTTCTGGGAGTTCGGCGATGGCTACATCGTGAACTATGGTCGCCAGCGTGCAGATTGGTTTTTCCCGGTGAAGTCAATGCTGGAGATGGGCACCATTGTGGCGGGGAGCAGCGATTCGCCGGTGACCGACCATCGACCGCTCTTCGGAATCGAACAGGCGATAACGCGAGCGACGAGCGGTGGCGATTGCTGCGGCCCGGATGAGCGCCTCGACCTGACCGCGGCGCTGCGCTTGCACTCGATCAACGGGGCCTACGCGTCGTTCGAAGAGGACCGCAAGGGCAGTATCGAAGTCGGGAAGTTGGCCGACTTCGCGGTTCTCAGTGAAAACATTGCGCGTGTGCCAGTGAACGAATTGCGGGATCTGCCCATAGCAATGACCGTCGTGGGCGGTGTGGTCGAATACGAAGGGTAAGACCCACTCAGGTCCCGCGCGCGGCCGAACGGCCGCATCGTCTGGCGGGCGCAACTCCCCAACGGCTGCACCCTCTCGACCAGCCCGGGTGACGCTCGTCCCTCGCCCGCGTACCCTTCAATTCGTGCCCGAAGAATCCCTCCTGACCGACGATGTGCGCACCCTTATCGGCAAGGCGCACCCGCTGTTGAACGTCCAGGTCACCCGCCGTGCCTACCAGCGTGCCCTCGATGTTTACCTCGAACGCCACGACTTCGGCCCACCGGACGGCGCCGATGTGCCCGGCTACGTGATCGAGGCGCTCGATTCGGAAACCGAGCCACCGAGCATGCCGTCGCTCTTGCCTCAGTCCCTCTTGATTTCGAACGAATGGCAGTTCGAACGGCCGATGCGCATGGGCGAAGAGTTTGAGATGACCTACCGCATCGTCGATATCAGCGAGCGCTTCGGGGGGCGCTTTGGCTACAGCATCGACTTTCGAAGCGAGGTGGCACTGAGCGAACCGGCGAGTGGCGCGGTGGTCGCCCGAAGTGTGCGAACGATGACCCAGTACAGCGCCGCCGATGCCCGCGACGGCGGACAGCAGTGAGCGTCCCCGTCTTTTCGGAGCTGCGCGAAGGCGACGAACTCCCGTCCCTGGCGTTGCAACCGAACCTCGGCCAAGTGATCCGCTATTGCGCGCTGAACTGGAACTTCCCGCCCTTCTTCTACGATGCTGAAGCGGCCAGGAAGGTGGGGATGCCGGGTACGATCATCCCCGGCCCGTTGAAGGTGGGACTTATCTACCGCGCAGTTGAGGCCTGGCTGGGCGATGCTGGCTTCATCCGCCAGGTACGCGCCGCCCACCGCCGTCCAGACCAGACGAATCGCCCGATCACGGTCGTCGGCCGCGTTGCGCGCGTCTACGAGGAAGACGGCAACCGGCGCGCGGACCTGGAGATGGGCATCGTCAACGAATCGGGTGAGCCTTCGGTGCGAGGGTTCGCGGTGGTGCAGTTCCGCTGAGGAACCGGTGACGAGAGCGGGACACCGAGGGGATTGGTGCTCTCCGAGGGTGAAATGCCGCCCCGCGCCCTGTATAAGGGTGGGGTGAAGCTCAGCCAGTTCTCCGGCTACGTCCGGTTCTGGATCGCTTCAACCGTTTCGGCCTTCGGGACGTATATCACCACCGTCGCCATAAGCGTGATCGTGGTGATCGGGCTCGATGGCGGGACAACAGAAGTTGGCCTGGTGAACGCCGCACGATGGCTGGCTTATCCACTGCTGGGGTTGTTGGCCGGAGTCTGGGTGGACCGTCACCGTCGCAAACCGATCCTGGTCGCAGGGGACTTCGGCCGGGGGTTAGTGCTCGCCTCGATCTCTGTTCTCGCGCTGACCGGTTGGCTGACCATCGCGGGGCTGGCCGCCCTGATGCTCGTGTTCGGTATGCTCTCAGTGATCAGCGACGCCGCCTTCCAATCGTTCATCCCCCAACTGGTGCCTCGCGAACTGCTGGTTCACGCCAACGCACGCCTGCAGCAAAGCGAATCCGTAGCGCAGACCACGGGTCCGGCGCTGGCCGGTTGGCTCGCGCAGGTGATCACCGCTCCGGCGGCGCTGCTCGTGGATGCGGCATCGTATTTCATTTCCGGCCTGGTCGTTGCCAGCATTCCGGATCGGGCAGCACGAACGACGCCACCAGCCCAGTCGTCCAGGCTCGGCCAGCGCATCCGCGAGGGTCTCCAGTGGGTCTACGGCCATCCACGCTTGGGCCCGCTCGCGTTGAGCACGCATCTCTGGTTCATCTTCTTTAGCATGTTCGGCGCGGTGTTCACCGTGTACGCGC
>JBDUAL010000098.1:0-6314 GCA_040004685.1 Anaerolineaceae bacterium
AGAGGTCGTTGCGCCCCTCGCCGAAAAGCGCGAAGACCTGATGTTCTACACCTTCGCCGGGCACCCGGCCTCGTGCGCGGTCGCCGACAAGGTACTGGAGATCATGGAGCGCGAAGATCTCGCGGCCCGCGCCGACAAGATGGGCACCTTGCTGCGTTCGCGTCTGGACGAGGAGATCGCCCCGCTGGCGAACGTCGGAGAGGTGCGCGGACTGGGCCTCTTGCTCGGCATCGAACTCGTCAAGAATCGCGAGACGATGGAGCGCTTTCCTGTTGAATCGCACATGGTCAACCGGGTGATGGCCGAAGGGCTGAAGCGCGGCGTCTTCTTCTACCCCGGCGGCTCCGGTCCCGCGCGTGATGTCGTTATGCTCGGCCCGCCGTTCACGATCAACGGCGAGGACATCGACACGTTGGTGAGCGTGCTGGCGGAGAGCATCGCGGCGGCGGTGGGGTAGGGGAATGACCGACCGCGAACGTGAGCCGAGGTGCAGCGCAGGGCTCGGCGTCCCATATAGGTGAGGTTCCGGAGTTCCGCCGGCGAATTGACACGTCGAACAGCAACGGGCGCGCCAGTGCCAACTTCGAACATCGAGGCTAGAATCCGGGCAGTCTCGCTGGGGGTCTGCATGCTTCGTATCGGTGCTTCCGCTGTTGATATCACCCCGCCCGTCGGCACCGCCCTCGACGGCTACGGCGGCCGTGTGGACGTCTCGCTTGGCATCCACGACCCGCTGTTCGCCCGCTGCCTCTTCCTGGACGACGGAGTCACTCAACTGGCGTTGGTGGTCTGCGACCTGATTGGCATCGGCAACTTCCTTGCTGAGCGCGCGCGCGAATTGATCGCCGAGCGGCCGGCAATACCGCCGCAGAACGTCCTCGTGGCGGCCACGCACACCCACGCCGGTCCCGCTGGCGTTCGCGGCAGCGGAGAACCGATGCTTGCCGAAGAGATGGCGAGGAAGATCGCCGGGGCGGTCCGCGTAGCCCATCGCGACGCCGTCGAGGGAGTGCTCAAGTACGGGACAACGCCGCTCGAGAGCATCGCCCAGAACCGCCGTCACCCGGACTGGCCGATCGACCACCGCCTCGATGTGCTCGCCGCGGACACCCCGGCCGGCAAGAATATCGCCACGCTCGCACGCTATGCCTGCCATCCGACGACGATGACTGGCGCCAACCTTGAGATCACCGCCGAGTGGCCCGGCGAGGCCTGTCGCCTGATCGAACAGATCACCGGCGGACGCGGGCTCTACTTCAATGGCGCCTGCGGCAACATCAACCCAACCTGGATCGAACAGCGCTTCGACGAGGTCTACCGTGTCGGCAGCATCGTCGGTGCAAAGACGGCGGCGCTTTCCCAGGAGCTGCGACCACTCGGAATCAACCACCAGGCCGCCAACATTCGCTGGGACGAATTCACCGATAAGCCAGTTTTTGCCGGCCGGCTGGTGGGCGAGGCCGGCCTTCGCGCTGTCAGCCGGAGCGTGCAGATGCCCTACCGCCGCGGGGTCGCGGACGCCGAAATGGTGACCCTCATCGTTTCGTTGGAAGCCGACTTGCGAGCGGTCAACGGAGTCGACGCGAGGCGTGCCACGTCCGCCCGCCTGACCGCCGCTCGAATGGAACGCCTTGCGTTGATGCGAACTCGCGACAAAGGCTCGTTCCGCGAGGAAGAGGTGCAGGCCTTCCGTCTCGGGGAAGGGTTGTTCGCCGTCTGCTTGCCTGGTGAGGTGTTCGTCGAAACCCAGGAGGAGATCCGCCAAGAGAGCGGACTCGACGACCTCCTCGTCATCACCTACGCGAACGACTACCCGGGCTACTTCTGCCGGCCTGAAGCAGTCGCGCAGGGCGGATACGAAGTTGGCGTGACGCCGTTCGCACCGGAAGCGGACGGGATCCTGATCGAGACAGCAGTGAGCGTGCTGCGGGAGGTGTCCGCATGAAGGTCTTGGTGCTGACCGCCCACGGCGACGATATGGAGTTCTTCGCGGGAGGAACGATCGCCAAGCTTTGCATGCTCGGCCACGAGGTTCGTCTCGTCCTCGCGACCGACAACACAAAGGGTACGTTCGAACTGAGCCGCGAAGAGATGTTCGCGGTGCGCTTGAGCGAGCCGGAGGCTGCCGGGCGGGTACTCGGACTGGCTGGCGTGGAGTGCTTGGATTACCCGGACGGCGAACTTGCGGATGTGCCGCTGAACGTCTTGCGCGGACAGTTCATGGAGCGCATTCGCCGCTACCAGCCCGAGATCGTCTTCACCTTCGACCCCTGGGCACTGTACGAAAACCACCAGGACCATCGCTCTGTCGCATGGGCAGCGATGGAGGCCGCCAGTTTCAGCCATTTCCCGCTCTACTACCCCGAGCAGGTTTCAGCGGAACGGCCTCCATGGTTGGTGCAGCAGGTGTACTACTTCGCTAAGACCCCGGGCGAGACGAATCGGGCCGTGGAGATCAGCGGCGAGCCGATTCGGCGCAAGATCGCTGCCCTCTGGGCGCACACGAACCAGATGGTGCTCACCGTTGCTGAAACACAGGCGAATATTGCTGCCGCACCCTACGACGTACCCACGATCTCCTGCCTCGATCCGTATGACTACCATGACTTCATTGAACAGCGCGTGACGGCGACGGCGGCCGCTGTGGGGAAGAAGTACGGGTTCGAACACGCCGAGCACTTCCGCCGCACGCGTTGGGGAGGAACTGACCGGTTGGCGGACGGCCCGGCGCCAGCGGACGAGTGGTAGGTCCCCCGCTGCTCACCGGGACTTGTAGGTAATGCCCACCCTGGCAAGATTCGCCTCAAGCTCCGAAGGAGTGACCTCTCCCGTCTTGAACGACTGGAGCACGCCCTCTTTGTCGATGAAGAACGTCACCGGCAGGCCTCGTCCGACGCGGTAGTGATCAGCGACGGCGCCGTTCGTATCGAGGACCGCAACGTAGGTGGACTTCAGTTTGTCGAGAATTCCCACGGCAGGGCCTGGGTCTTCGAGGTAATCCACACCAAGAAAGACGAGCTGGTCGCCGAGTTGATCCTGCGCCTTCTGAAACTCCGGGATTTCGCGCTTGCAGGGATCGCACCAGCTGGCGTACCAGTTCACCACCACCACTCTGCCACGATAGTCCGAAAGCTTGTGCACTTTCGTTGTGTCGCGGGCATCAACGAGTGCGAAATCGGGCGCTCGCTCGCCCTCTTTCGGGCGGTTCGGTTCGAGAACGCCAGTGTTTGGAAATGCGGTGGGCGCGCCGGGAAGCTGGCTCACGGGCGTGCCGCCGAATGCGCTCTTTGGTTCGTCTCCAGCGGAGAAGAGAAAGTAGCCCACGACGGCGACTGCGAACACGACGGTGGCGGCCAGCACGCCATACTGTGCGAGCGGTCGACGTTCGTTCGTTGACTCTTCGGACATTCTTCCTCCTCTCAAGGCTTGCGAGCGGAGCCACCCGGGGCCATCGTAGCAGTAGCGAACGTTCACAGGCCGTTAACGCCCCCGGTGAAGGATCGAGCGTAGATGGTTACTGCGACGCCACCCAAATCCACGGTTCTTGTTGTTGAAGACGACGAGACGCTGCTCTTCACGCTCGCCCATAACCTGCGCCGCGAAGGCTACAGGGTGCTCACCGCCGCCCGTGGCGATGACGGTCTGAAGCTGGCGCGCGAGCAGAAACCCGAGCTGATCATCCTGGACGTCATGCTCCCCGGGGTGGATGGCACCCAGGTCTGCCGCCTCTTGCGCCGCGATTCCACTGTGCCGATCATCATGCTCACCGCGCTCGGTGGCGAAGGCGACCGGGTGTCCGGCCTGGACATCGGGGCCGACGACTACATGCCCAAACCGTTCGGCATGCGCGAGTTACTCGCAAGGGTGAGAGCCTTGCTTCGCAGAACCGCCGCGCGGGCCACGGAGGCGCCGATCGCACCGGCCGTTGCCGCTGGAGACCTGGAGCTTGACCCCGAACGCCGGGAGACAACTCGTCTTGGGAAGGTGATCCGGATGAAGCCGAAGGAGTTTGACCTGCTCCTCTTCTTCGCACAGCATCGCGGCAGAGTATTCTCTCGAGAACAGATTCTCAACGAAGTTTGGGGCCACGACTTCTACGGTGGCTCAAGGACGGTCGATGTCCACATTCGCTGGCTGCGCCAGAAGATCGAAGCCGACCCGGGCAACCCCCTCCGGCTCCGCACGGTTCGAGGGAGCGGATACCTGTTCGAAGGCTGAGCTATGGTGAGGCGAGACCTCGCCTTGCGGGGCGCGCTCCTTGGGGCCACTGTGGCTCTCGCCGGGCTACTGGCCGATGCGGCGGCGAGGCCGGATGGGGCCGGCTCACGGTTTCTTCTCACTCTCGCGGTGGTCTTTAGCGGGGGCGCCCTCGGCTGGTTCGCCCTCCTGCGGCCCACGCTCGCGGTGCGCAACGTCTCCCGGGCGGCGGGCCGCGTCGCTGAAGGTGAACTCGACCAGCAAGTGAGCGGCGGCGGCGGACCAGTCAGCGATCTCACGCATTCGTTCAACGTCATGGCGCGCCGAGTCCAGGCGCTTTTCGATTCGGTAGCCGCCGAGCGCGCCAGGCTCGAGGCCGTGTTCGACGCTTCGACAGATGGCATGGTCGCCCTTGCCCGCGACACTAACGTCCGCTTCCTGAACCCCGCTGCCGCCCAGATCTTCGATGTCGACATGTCCCAAACGATCGGGCGGCCGCTCATCGAAACAGCGCGCGACTACGAATTGGATGCGCTCGTACGGCGGGCGATCGCGGCCGCAAGTGCCGAAACGTCTGTCATCACCTTTGGCCCCAAACGCACACCGCTACGCGCAGGCGCGGTGCCGATCTCCGAGGGCGGCGATTGGGCCGTGCTCCTCATGCTCACCGATCTGACCGACGTGGAACGGATCAACCAGATTCGGCGCGACTTCCTGAGTAACGTGTCTCACGAGTTACGAACACCCCTGGCCGCGATTCGCGCGCTTGTTGAGACGATCCAGGACGACGCGGTAAACGAGCCCGGCGAGACGGCCGAGTTCATGCGCCGCATTCACCAGCAAGTCCAACGAATTACCACACTGGTGAACGAGTTGCTGGATCTTTCGCGCATCGAATCGGGCGCTGTCCAACTGGCGCCGGAGAAAATCGACCTTTCCCAACTTATGCAAGAAGCGGCGTCTCTTTTGCAAACCCGGACCGATGCTTCGGGGGTGCGCATCTTAGCTCCGCAGACTCTCGGGGTTGAGGTGGAAGCGGACCGCTCGTCTTTGCTGCGCGTGGCGGGAAACCTGCTGGACAACGCCATCAAGTACAGCCCACCCGGCGGCACGATCCACGTCAAGCTCCACGACGAAGGCGAACTCGCGGCCCTCTCCGTCCAAGACGAAGGCCCAGGCATTCCCGAAAGTGACTTGCCGCGCGTTTTCGAACGATTCTACAAAGGCGAGGCGTCGCGCTCGAACTCCGGAACGGGCCTCGGACTGGCGATCGTCAAGCACATCGTCCGCTCGCACGGTGGCACGGTCAGCGTGACCAACGCCGGCGAGGGCGGTGCAGTGTTCACCGTGCGCTTGCCGAAGGTATTTGTCGGCTCGCGGCCACCGCTCTCGCGCTGAACCTGGGCGCGCTGGGCCCGCGGCGAATCACCGCGCACCATTGGGTCTCCCCGCCGCGCTCCAGAGGAACGTGGCTCAGGGTCAACGAACTGGAGATCAGCTATGGACAGGCGACACGATCGGCTTTGACGGTTGCGGGTGACTCGCGGCTCGGATTGTGGCGCTCCGAACTGGCGTCTACCAGGTATCGATGCAGGGGCGCTTCTTGTGCTCGCGCGGGGCCGGTGGCGGCGTGGCGCGAAGGGCGCTCGTCACCCAACGGCGCGAGTCCAGCGGGTCGATGACGTCGTCGATTTCGAAGTGCGAGGCGGTGTTCACGGCCTTCCCGCGTTCGTAGCTGCGCGCGACCATATCGTCGTAGAGGGCTTTGCGTTCGGCGGGGTCTTCGAGGGCGGCGAGTTCGTTGCGGTAGCCGAGCTTGACTGCGCCTTCGAGCCCCATGCCGCCAAACTCGCCGGTCGGCCAGGATACGGCGAAGAAGGGCGCCTTGAAGCTGCCGCCCGCCATCGCCTGGGCTCCGAGTCCGTACGACTTGCGCAGAACGATCGTGAAGAAGGGCACCGTGACGCTCGCCCCGGTGACAAACATGCGCGCCGCGTGGCGGACGAGGGCGGTCTTCTCGGCCTCCGGCCCGACCATGATGCCGGGCGTGTCGCAGAGGAAGAGGAGCGGGATATCGAAGGCGTCGCAGAGCTGCATGAAGCGCGCTGCCTTATCGG
>JBDUAL010000099.1:0-6181 GCA_040004685.1 Anaerolineaceae bacterium
TGGCGACCTCTGGGCCGGCATGGCTGGCCAGTCCCTGACCGGTCCGACGCGGCAAATCCAGCAGCTTGGCGGCGAACTGCTGGTTCCTGTCATTCGCCGGTTCGGCCCCCGCGGGTGAGTTCCTCCAGAGCCATCGCTAACGTCTCATCTGCCCTTGTAACCGGTGGAGCTGACCACTCTTTTCGGGCGTAACGAATCCCAGCATCGTCGATCGTGCACCATCGTTGCATGGGGCGGGCGACCACTCTTCCACCATCGCGCGGTCTGAGCAGCCTCCGCCGCGGTTGAGGGGCGCATAGCTCCAGCCAGACTCGACTCTCCACCAATCGATTGAAGTGCAACCACTTGGGCTTGCTCATTTGGGGTTCAGATCCCTACTGGCCACCCTCTCCCTCAAGTATCCCACCGCTTCCATCATCACCTTGCAATCGACCTCATTGTAGGCAGATACCTCCGACATCAGCTCGACATCCGCCAAAGAACACCCCTGCATCTTCGCAGCATCGGCACACCACCAGGCGGCAGCCATCGCCCCAAGTCCGTCCGTCACACCATCGGGCCACTCGGTCTGGATCAGGCCGTGTGCATTAAGCGAGCAGGCGACGGTCTTAAGGCCAAAGCCCATCGGCCCGCACGATGACCGACTCCTTCTTCATCACGCGGTTCAGGAAGTCTCTTCCGAGATGCGGACGTAGATGCCGATACGAACCGGTTGTGCACCTGGTTGCTCTGCGATGAACACTGGCGACATACAACCTGCCTATGCGGTCGGAAGAACGCGGGGGATGAGGGCCGCGTCCGCCAGACGCCGCCTCGCGCTCGCTTGGTCGCGTTCGTGCCCGTTACCCCACAGCCCCGCTCGCCATCGCCTCCGCCAGGTCATCGTCCGAAAGCCCCAACACCTCCATCAGCACCTCCACTGTGTGCTCTCCGAGGCACGGCGCCGGGAACCGGGGTCCACTCTCATACCCCCGGATGTTGAACATGTGCCCCTCGTACGGCACTTCGCCCATTTCCGGATGGGTCATCGGGTGATAGAACCGCCGGTGCGCCATCTGCGGATCGTTGATCAGGTCGCTCGAACGCTGCACCACGCCCGCCGGCACGCCAGCCCGTTGCAGCAACTCCATCACGGCATAGCGGTCCTGGTAGAACGTGAACTCCCCGATGTGCCCATCAATTTCGTCGTGGTGTTCAATCCGCCCTTCGGCATGGTCGAACCGCCCGTCCGTCGCCCACCCCGGGTTGCCGAGCGCGCCACGCAGCGCTATCCACTGCGCATCGGTCTCCACCGCGATCGCTACCCACTGGTCTTCGCCGTCGCACGGATAGGCGTTGTGCGGCGCGAAAAACAGCGAATCGGTCCCCGCCCGACGCGGCATCCGCCCCGTCAGTTGCGTCTCCATCAATTCGGGCGCCAGGAAGTACAGCCCAGACTCCATCTGCGCCTGCTCGATGTACTGCCCTTCGCCCGTCCGCCGGCGATGTTCCAGCGCGGCCATCACAGTTGCCCCCAAGAAATGCGGCGCGATCACGTCCGTGTACGCGTTGAACGGCCCCGCGGGCGGGCGGTCCGACCAGCCGGTGACCTCATAAAAGCCGGAGATCGCCGCCGCGTGATACCCGTAGCCCGCCAGGCTCGCCGCCGGGCCGGTCTGACCCATCAGACAGCTGCTCACCATGATGATCCCGGGGTTCAGCTCCTTCGCCACCTCGTAGCCCAAGCCAAGGTCCGCCATCGTCCCCGGCGTGAACGACTCAAACGCCACGTCACACCAGGCCAGCAGCTTCTTCGCGATTTCGTGCGCCGCCGACTCCTTCAGGTTCAGCAAAATGCCCTTCTTCGAAGTGTTGAACGAGGCGAAGAACTGCGACCGGTTGGTCCCGAAGACGCCGTCCTTGTGCGGTCCCGCCCCACGCAGCCGGTCCAGCGGCGCGCCAGATTCCACCCGCACCACAGTCGCGCCATGGTCCGCGAAATACTTGGAGGTAATCGGTCCAACGCCAATCCACGAAAAATCGGCGACCTTCAAACCGGCGAACGGTAGCGCATTGGCGTTGCGCGCCGCCGGCGCAGCAGGGATCGCAGCGCCCTTGTCAGCCCATTCGGCGTTCACCTCCACCGTATGCTCGCCAGCCGCCGGCGCAGGACGTCGAATCGAAAGCGGCGTCCGCTCTGGCCGTACGAACGCGCCTGGCATCCGCACCTTGCGTCCGCCGGCGAGTTCGTACTCATGCCAGTAGCCCCGCTCCGTCAGTTGGTCGAAGCTCAGCACGTCCGCCGTCGTGGTCACCGGTACGATCGTCACGCCGTGCGCTAGCCCCCAATGGAAAAGCTCCGCCTTCCCGTGCAGCTTCGTGAACCGCCGTATGCCCTCCACTGCCTCGTCCGTTGTGATCGTGACCGGTTGGTTCGTCAGGAAGCGAAGGTCATACGTCGGCCAATCCTCGTCCGTCAGCCAAGATTCGGGCACCACGCCATCCTCCACCATGCGGCCCACCAGCCCGGTCATCGTTCCGCCTGTCGGGATCAGCACCACCTGCCCGTCCGCTGCTTCGTAAACCAGCGGCAAGTCTGAAACGCCAAGCTGCAACAACGTTCCTGCCCGTTCGATGTTCTTACCCTGGATTGGGGCCGCGATCATCGCGTTCAATCCCGTCCAGAACACGCTCGCCTGGATCGAAACATCCACGAACTGGCCTTCGCCGGTATGCACACGACGGAAGTGCGCCACCAGCGCCGCCAGCGCGCTCGCCGCCGCCGCGTGCAAAGCCGTTTGCGGCACCGTGATGCGCAACGGAGGCCGGTCGGCATCCCCGTTCAGCGCCATCATCCCGCCCATCGCCGCCATCGTGATGTCGCTCGTCGCGTAATTGGCATACGGCCCGTCCTGCCCAAACGGCGTCGTCGTCACGTAGACGAGTTGAGGGTTGATCGGGAGCAGGTCGTCGAAACCCAGTCCCTGTGCAGCCATCGCCCCCGGTGCCGCGTTTTCGAACAGGAAGTGCGCCGAATGCGCGAGTTCCAGGAACGCCCCTCGGTCCGCCTCCGCCTTCAGGTCGAGCGTCACGCCCCGCTTGTTGCGGTTGTACGCATGGAACAGCAGGCTCTCCTTGCCGTCCGCGCCCTCCGGGTCGAGCGGCGCCGTGTGGCGGTCCGCACTCCCGCCGGGCGGTTCGATGCGCACAACGTCGGCGCCCATATCCGCGAGCATCATCGGGCCAAGCGCCGCGTGGCCAGTCGTTAGATCGAGGACACGGTAAGGACTGAGCATCAGTGGCCCCAATCAGCTGCCGGGACGCACCCGGCGAGTTTCCCGAGATGCTACGTCCTTCCAGCCGCCACTGCCTACGCCTGCCGGCTGCCAGCCCCCAACGCCGCCAACGCAAACGCGCAATGCGCGCCACCGCAGCCGTCATCTTTACGAGGGCTGCCGACCGCAGCCATTGATCACCAGCGCGCCGCAATGCGAACCCCGCTGGCGACAAGCGATCCGGCTCATCGAGTCGCTCTGAAACCTGACAGAATCCTTGAGCTTCACCGGCCATGGCTCCCATCTCTGATAGGCGGAGTACCTTGAGTGAGAGATGGGGAAAACGTACGAAGACGCTCGCGCGAAGCTTATCGACGATTCGACGGTCCGCGACTGGTATGGCCTCTGAGCTTGGCAGCGTTACCGGAACTGCTTCCAGAGCGGCCTGATGTCAACGTGACGGTGGGCCATGCGGTTCTCGGGCAATTGAACTGTCGCGCTTGGTACCTGTTCCTCACCCTCCACGACTCGGATCATACGCGCCAGGTGCGAGCGCTACGGCAATTGGGAACGTAGGCGCTTCGACCGGAGCGGTTCCCGAATGACGGTCGCTCACGCGTCTTGCCCCGCAGCCACGGGGTCTCTCCCCCCACACACTTTCCTTTCGTTCCGCTGAGTAACCCGGCCCGCCCACCGGATAGCGCCACTTTTGGCTTGCGTCGGCCTCGACTGTGGCCGGTACCCACGGGGAGTGCGCCGGATCGCACAACGCCTCGCGCGCGCGTTGAGCCGGTCCGCACGATATCGGTATCGCGGTAATGCCGATGACCAGCACCCGAATGACGAGACCGAGCGAAGCCTGGGTCTCGTATAGTCAAACTATCTCCAAGCCGCGCAGGCTGCCCTCGGCGCGCCAGGCGGCCAGCAACTGGAAGAACTCGATGGGACCGTTTCCGTACTGGCCGCCAACGAAGTCCGTAGCCGCGTTCGGCATGCCTTCGCTGTTGTAGTACCCGGGCGTGCACTCCGCCTGGAACCGCTCGCTCCGTCTCGACAGCCTGCGGATCGTCTCCACCCACTCGTCTTCCGCCTCCTGCGTCGCCTCCACCGTCCGCCCTTCGGTGGCAATCACCTGTTGCACCATATATGCGATGTGGGCGCTCTGTTCGGTGAGAAGGTGAGTGAAGTTCACCGTAAGGGCGCCCTGTGTGAGGCCCATGTGGAAGCAGTTGGGGAACCCGTGACTCTGAAACCCGTGGAAGGTTGAGAGCCCGGCGGCCCACTTCTCCGAAAGCGTGAGCCCATCGCGGCCGATGACATCGTAGCCTGCGCGGCGCGTGTAGGCCGTTCCGACTTCGAAGCCTGTCGCAAAGATGAGGCAATCAACCTCATATTCGCGGCCATCGACCAGCACCGCGTTCTCAGTGACGCGATCGACCCCCCGACCGTTGGTGTCCACAAGCGTGACGTTCGGGCGGTTGAAGGTCTGCAGGTATTCGTCGTTGAAGGTCGGGCGTTTGCAGAACTGCCGGTAGTACGGCTTCAGTGCCTCCGCTGTATTGGGATCGTTCACCAGCTCCTCAGCTCGCGCCCTCACCTGCTCCATCTTCTCGAAGTCTGCGAGCTCCATCGCCGCCGCCACCTCTGTTGGGGACTGCGCTCCGGCACGCGGCGCGGCAGTGATCAGCCGGCGGAAGATGTCGGTCCAGCCGTCGGCGACCAAATCCTCGTCCTGGTATCCACCGGTGACGAGAATGCTGAAATTGTCCATCCGTGCCTTCTGCCAGCCGGGCTTGAGCGAAGCCGCCCAGTCGGGATCCGTCGGCCGGTTGCCGCGGACGTCGACGGACGAGGGGGTGCGCTGAAACACATAGAGCCGCTGCGCCGCTTCTCCGAGGAAGGGAACGCATTGAATTGCCGTGGCACCGGTCCCGATGATTCCGACGCGCTTGTCCCGCAGGCCGGTGAGGTTCCCGTAGGCATCGCCCCCCGTGTAGCCATAGTCCCAGCGACTGGTGTGGAAGGTGTGGCCCTTGAACGTCTCGATCCCTTCGATGGCCGGCAGTTTTGGGCGGCTCAGCGGGCCGTTCGACATGACGACAAAGCGTGCGCGCATGCGGTCGCCCCGGTCCGTGGAGATGATCCAGCGCTTGGCCTCCTCGTCCCATCTCAGCTCAGTCACTTCCGTCTGGAAGCAGGCATTCGCGTACAGGCCGAATTGGCGACCGATCGTGCGGCTGTACTCCATGATCTCTGGAGCGCGTGCATACCGCTCGGTGGGCATGTACCCCACCTCCTCCAGCAGCGGAAGGTAGATGTAGGCCTCAACATCGCACTGCGCGCCGGGATAGCGGTTCCAGTACCACGTTCCGCCGAAGTCGGCTCCCTTCTCGATGATGCGGATGTCCTCGATGCCGGCCTGCCGAAGCCGCGCACCGGCCAGCAGCCCGCCGAATCCCCCGCCGATGATCGCCACCTCGACGTCGTCCGTCAGCGGCAGTCGGGAGGTCGACTCCGCATAGGGGTCGTCGATGAAGCGCGTGAAGTCTCCGGCGACCTCGCGGTACTGCCTGTTGCCGTCGGCACGCATCCGCTTGTCTCGCTCCTGGCGATACTTTTCGCGGAGCCGATCTGCGTCGAACGCGACCGTTGCTGAACTGCGACTTGCTTCATTTTGATTTTGCGTCATTGCTTATCTCCGCATGGGTTTTGGTATTCGAGCCTTGGCGCGGCGCTTGGCAAAGGCCACTGGTCCAGAAGACTTCATCTCTGCGCGCCGACTGCGCGAAGTTCGGCTTGCGGCACATCCTACCCCGGCCCGTAGGCTGCAATCTAGACGGCAGTGGGCCTGTCGAGGCGCGGATCGAGGCCGGTAGCACTTGGCAAGGTTTAATCGAAGCAGGCAGAGTTGGTTGCGCGATGCCAGG
>JBDUAL010000100.1:0-6153 GCA_040004685.1 Anaerolineaceae bacterium
GCGCGACCGCTACATCCTGCAGACGGACGGCGATTGCATCCGCCTCGGCCGGTCCAATCCAGATGGGAAGATAGCGGTCCGATTCTTTTTCTCGCAGGATTACCACGCGCTGGTAGTTCATCAGGCTCAGACGGATGCTCTCGATGCTGAGTTCCTTCAACCGGGCACCCCTTCGAGCACAGGAGGCTCGCATGTCGATGATAGGTCTGGCCGGATCAGGGGGTCAATGAACGTCACGCCACGCCGCCGGCATCGACCTTCACCCAGCGAGGTTGGCGAATGTTCCCAACCGCCGCCAACCCGATGAGTCCAGCAACAAGGGCCATCACGACGGTGACACCGAAGAGATCGCTCAAAAGCCCGGCGAGGAGCACGGGGGCCGAAGAGGCGATCGCTGCCATCGCAACCTGGGTGGCGCCAACCCGGCCCTGGAGGTGGAGCGGCACACGGTCGTTGATGACGGTTTGACCGGCGACTGAGACGACCGCGAAGGCGAATCCAAGGGGCAGCATCAGGGCCGCTGCTAGCACTCCGCCGCCATCGAAGTTGCCGATACTCACGTTGCCCAGCCAGGCGAGAATCGCATAGCCACTGAGGAATTCAGCCTCCTGATTGACGAAGCCCAGTAGCGCAAGGAGCACGACGAAGGCCGCGAAGCCGAAGGTGCTGAGGAGTGAGTGCGGGACACGATGTGCGAGAAACCCTGCGATGCGCAGACCAAAGACTACCCCAATCGCAGCTGGCATCAAAATGACAGCGCCGACATCGACGGGGAGCCCGAGGACATCCTCGATGAACTTCGGAAGCAGTCCGCTGACAATAATGAGGGCTGACGAAATCAGCGTGAGCTCGATGGCCGCGTGCATCACTGCGGGATCGCCGCGAATCTGGCGCCAGCCGGTGAGCCACCAGCGGCCAGCCATCCCTCCCCCGACCTCCCGTCGAAGTTCGGTGCGCGTGCTGCCGATGAGCAATGCCTGGAACGCCGCCAGCGCAAACAACCCGGCACAAACGCCGAACAACACCTCTGAGCTCCCCACCAGGCGAAGGAGCAGGGGCGTAAGTACGCCGAGACCAAGCAGCTGTGCGCCGCCAGCAACGGCCTGACCGATCGCGTTCGCGCGCGCCAACTCGTTGCGGGTGACGATCGCAGGGAGCGTGGCGGCCTCGGAGCTAGTGGCAAACTGGGCGGCCGTGGCGAGGGATATGGCCACCACGTAGTACGAGACAACACTGCCGGAGCCCAGAATGAAGAGGACGCAGACGCCCGCCCTAACCACGTTACCGAGCAGGATGAGTGGCCGCTTGGGAAATGCATCGGCGGCTGTCCCGGCGACGATACCCGCGACGGTTGCGGGGACGACGAGGGCGAGAACAAGAAGCGAACTGAGAAACGCCTTGCCGGTCTCATCGACGATCAACAGGATGAGTGCGAAGTTCAGCGCATTCTGGGCGAGGCGGGAAGTGAACCGCGTGTAGCAGAGCATTCGGAACGGGCGCTGCTGCCACAAGGGGGGCCGATCTGTGCCGCCGATGACGACCCCATCAGCGCTTGGCATCGTCAACCAGCGCTTTCGCACGGGTTTCGAACAGGCGGCGCTCCAGCATCACGCGCCGCTTGCAGGTCAGGCACTCGATGCCGATGTCGGCGCCGATCCTGAATACGCGCCATTCGAAACTGCCGCACGGGTGACGCCGCCGCATTCGGTAAATCTGCCCCGGGACAGTCTCTTCATTCACGTTGGGTCACGCTCGCATTGGCGCTGCCGCGAGTTCGTCACGAAGCGCGCTCGCCGCGCGCCCTGCGGCTTCGGCGAAATCCGCACCGTCGCTGGCGTACATGATGGAACGGGACGCGTTTACTACCATTAGGCCTGGCCGGTAGCCGGTCACCGCGATTACGTCCTCTGGCTTGGCACCCTGGCTACCGACGCCGGGGATGAGCAACGAGGCATTGGGCACCAGGGTTCGCACGCGCGCCAGTTCGATCGGCGCAGTCGCGCCAACAACGAGGCCGACGTTTGGCGACCAGGAAGTGGCGACAAGGGCCATCTCTTCGAACAGTTGGCGACCATTCTCGAGACGCAGCTCCTGAAATTCACGGGACGACTGGTTCGAAGTTCGACAGAGGACGTAAACGGCCTTGCCTTCGTAGGCCAGGAATGGGGCGATCGTATCCAGTCCCTGGTAGCCGCTCACGGTGACCGCGTCAAAACCCCAACCATCGAACATTGCGCGGGCGTACGCCTCAGCGGTGTTACCGATGTCGCCGCGTTTCACATCACCGATCACCGGGATATCGTCCGGGATGGCAGCTAAGGTCGCTTCGAGAGCTCTCAACCCATCTAGGCCGTACTGCTCGTAGAAAGCGATGTTCGGCTTGAAACAGGCTGCGTAGGGAGCCGTCGCTTCGATGATCGCACGGTTGTAGGCCGCGATCTCCGCGACCTTATGTCGCTTGAAGTCCGGGTCCAAGCCTACGCAGACGAGCGAATTGATCGCGCGGCTGCGCGTAGCCAGGCGTTCGAAATAGCTGGTCACGTGGTTGCCTCCGTTCGGGTTGGGGCGAAACCCAGGCTCGCCATTGCTGAGCGGAAGTGTGCCGGATCGCCGCTGACGATGATGTCAAGTTCGCCTTGCTGGTCAGATGGAGCACGCTGGTCGAGGTCGTCGAGAACCTGCATCGCACGACGAGCCACCGCTTCGCTCGTGTCTATAACGTCGACCTCCGGGAACTCGGCGCGGATATCGTCGGTGAGGAAGTGGTAGTGGGTGCAGCCGAGCACCACGGTATCGACTCCCGCCGCCACCTCGGGTCCGAGCATCTGGCGAAGGAGAGCACGCGCCTTTGGCGAGCCGACATCGCCGTTTTCAACAAGTTCCGCAAGCCCAATCGCGGCAACCGTCGTGATCCGGGCGCGGCCACCGAAGTCTTCGACGACGCGGGCGTAAAGCTCCCCATCGAGTGTCCCGGGCGTTGCGAGGATCAAAACTCGGCCGTTCTTGGAACGGCTGGTCGCAGGCTTCACCCCTGGAACCATGCCAACGAACGGTAGATCAAACATCTGGCGAAGGTCCTCGATCGCAGCGGCGGAGGCTGTGTTGCAGGCCACAATCACCATCTTCACATCGCTCTCCTGTAGACGGTGGACAACCGCAAAGGCACGCTTACGCACCTCCGCGGCGGGTCGCGGGCCGTACGGAAAGTAGTCGGTGTCGGCGAAGTAGATGACCCGCTCAGCAGGCGCAAACTTTCGAAACTGGCGCAATACGCTCAATCCACCAACACCGGAATCGAAGATGCCGACCGGACGTGGATCCATCGGCCCAGCATATCACGGCGGTGCCCCACTACCTGCTGATCGACCATGCTGTGGCGGTGACGCGCAGCATTGATATCGCCCGCTTGCCTGCCGACGCCTTGGAGATGGGCGCCGAGTGCTACGTCGTTGTCGATGTCCTTCGCGCGACAACGACGATTGCCACGCTGTTCGCCTGGGGGATGGAGGGCTTGCTTGTGGCGGGCAACATCGAACTCGCGCGGACACGAGCGCGGGCGGAGAACCGGCTGCTGTTCGGCGAAGTCCACGGATTGCGGCCCGAAGGTTTCGATTTCGGAAACTCGCCGGTGGAAGCCGCCAAAGCGGCGGTAGCCGGGTGCGGTGGGGCGCTGTTCACGACCAACGGGACTGCCGCTTTTTGCGCGCTGGCTGGCCGCGGCACCGTCATATCTGGGGCCCTGGCGAACCTCAACTCGGTGGCTCCTTTCGTCCGGCAGTTCGAGCGGGTCGTGGTGGTCTGTGCTGGAAACTCGCAGGGAACCGTGTTTTCGGAGGAGGACTTTGCGGCCGCGGGGGCGATTGTTGGTCGATTGGCGGCGCTGGAGCCAACGGTGAACGTTGGCGACCAAGCCACCGTTGCGAGCGCACTCGACGCCGTGACGGAGATTTCGAACGCGCCGCACGCCGAACTCCTACGAACGCTCGGCCTCGGCGCGGACGTGGAGTTTTGCATGCGGGCGGACACCTCACAGGCTGTGCCCCTGGTGGTTGACTCCGGTGCTGGCTGGGCGCTTCTGCGCGAATCGTCTCGGCATCTCGCCTGAACTCTCGGGTTGCCGACTCTCACCCGTCCACCTACGCTCCAACCGATCGGCGCCGGAAGCTGGCGTCGCCACGTTCGAAATCGAAGGCGGTCTCCCATGAAGTTCGGACTCCACATCGGTCAGCAGTACCTGACGATCGACGAGATGCGCGCCCTGTGGCGCTGGGCAGACACGGCCGGGTTCGACTGGGTCGACGTCTGGGACCATTTCTACGGCTCGCCCTCCTTGGGCGGCCAGGAGCACTGCTTCGAAGCGCTGACCTCGATGGCGGCGATGGCGGTGGAGACGCGCAATGTGCGGGTGGGCGTGTTGGTGTTGGGGATGAATTATCGCCACCCAGCGGTGCTGGCGAACGCGCTCTGCACGATCGACCAGCTGAGCGGCGGGAGGCTCGAGATCGGGCTCGGCGCGGGCTGGCACGAGTCGGAGTACAAGGCCTACGGCATCCCGTTCCTACCGATTGGGCGGCGCATGGATATTCTCGAAGAGGGCGTACAGGTGGTGCGCATGCTGACCACGCAGGAACGTTCGAACTTCGACGGGAAGTACTACCAGTTGAGCAACGCGGCCTGTAACCCCAAGGGAGTGCAGGCGCCGGCCGCGAATCTGGGTCGGCGGCAATGGCGAGAAGCGGACGTTACGCATCGCCGCTCGCCACGCCGACGGGTGGAACGCGCCATATCCTTCGCCGGCGGAGTTCACGCGGCTCTCTGGAGTGTTGGATTCATGGTGCGAGAAGGAAGGGCGCGACCCGGCGACGATTGAGCGGAATGTCAATCTCAGCTTCCACATGGCGGCCTCGCCAGCCCACCTGCCCGCAGCCGACGCGCAGTTCCACAATGTCTGGGGCGCGGCCTCGGACGTGATGCGCAAGCGCGGCGTTGTCGCTGGGCTTGCGGACGAGGCGATCGAACTCGTCGGCAAGCTGGGCGACGCTGGAGCAGCGCGCGTGAACATCGCCATCCGCCCACCGGTTGACTGGGAAGCGCTGCACGCCTGGACGGCGGAGGTGATGCCGGTATTCAGGGAGTAGAGCAAGTCCAACTCCCGTCCAACAACACGGCGCGGCCCTCCACTCCCACTGGCGTTGGTTCGCTCGGACGTCAGATGCGGGGGAACTCTAAGGTTGTCTGGGCCAAGTCCGGATCTCTTTGCTAGTCTCTCTGGCATTCGTGGGTCGGTCTCTGCCGAATCATGGCGAACACAGAGTCATCCATGCGGTCGCATGCTAGTCGGTGTGTGCTCCGGATGTACGTCGACAGGCCCACCAGACGAGCCCAAGCGGCAAGCACCACTCTCGCGCTAGTTGCCGGCCAGCTCCCGACGGAACGCTTCATCGAAGCTACGGCACCCCCGCCCATGCGATGCGTTCGTCAACGCGCCGCACCATTGTGTGCTCAACGGGCACGAAGCCCTGGCCGAGCCAGAACGGCGCGCCACTAGGGTTGTCGCTCGCGAAGTGCAGACAACAGTTAGCGTAGCCCTGTTCGCGAGCCCATGCCATGGAATGCGAGAGCATGCCGGTGCCCAATCCGCTGCCGCGGGCGTCTGGCTCGACGACCCCTTCATAGAGGTAGACCGTCGAGTCTGGGTCCACGATCCGAGGCGTGTAGCCAGGTCGTACGAAGGTCTGCATTCCCGTAGCCCGGCCGCCTTCGTAGGCGACGAAGTAGGCGCTGGCCGGGTCGGCGATCAGTTCCAGTTGGTGGTGCCGAGACGAATCGTCCGTCTCGCGGAGGTCGGGCCAGAAGATTGGCGGGCCGGCGTGATGTCGAGCGAGCGTCCGCTCGAGGGCGACAACCACGTCGATGTCCTCCGCCGACGCTCGATGAACGTCCACTAGCCCGGTAGAGGATGTTTCGACCGGGGCGGTGGACCGCACCGCGGCGGTTGTCTTGCGGCCAAAGCCGAGCGACACCCACGCTTCCTGAACCTGGGCGTTGCCTGCCGGCACGTTGATCGCGTGACAAAAGAAGCCACAGCGAACCCATTCGCCCGCGAGGGCCGCGTACATGCGGCGGTAGGCGTCCGTTGTATCGATGCCAACG
>JBDUAL010000101.1:0-6142 GCA_040004685.1 Anaerolineaceae bacterium
GGCGAAAGGCGTGGAGGTCGACCCTGCGGTTGTCGGCGTCGCCGTGGCGAAAGGCGTGGGCGTGTTCGTAGCGGGCGAGGTGGCCGCAGCTGTTGGTGTGTTGGTGGGGGTGTTCGTTGGGGGCGGGTTACCGCTGTCATCCACGGTGCCGAAGTCGGTGGTCCAGTACCAGCCGTAGGGTGAACCGGCGACATTCACCCGCCCAATGCCGATGACTCGGTACGAGCCGGTGAGCATGTTCGTGTTGTGTCCGGGCGAGGCTTTCCAGCCATCGAACACGCTTTGGGCGCTGTTCCAGGCAGTTCCACCGGCGATATTTTCGCCCGCGCCAGATGGATAGTCGCAATTCATTGCTCGAGTGGACGGCGAACGGCCGAGCGAATCCGTATGGGAGAAGTAGGCGTTCACTCCCATGTCTCTGCTCATCCATGCTGAGGCGCGGTTGAGCGCGGTCGAGACGGCGAGACTGCCGAGTCCATTGCTCGCCCGGTATTCGTTGATCAGTCCGAGGAACGCCTGCTCTTCGCCGTCCAGCGCGGCGTCGCTCACAGTGCAGTTCGTTAGTGCCCGGGCGGAGCTACCTTGTTGTGCCAGTGCCCCAAGAGAAAGCATCAAGGATCCCAGCACGGTCAGCGCCAGCGCCAGCGCCCCACTACTTCTTCGTCGTCCCATTCAAAGCTACCTGGGGCCACGAGTGTTGGTTGGGACCCTACCATTAACGTCGACCGTGACGGCAAACCCGCCCAGTAGACGATTGGTGCCAGTGCAGGTTCAGGGCTGTTCGACCTTCTCGCGATCGGCGAGCCCGGCGTTACTGCGCCGCGCGAGCGCGATAGTCCTGAATGGCCCCGCGGAGCGCATCCGCGACGAGGACGCTGCAGTGCACCTTGTCCTTCGGGAGCCCGCCGATGCCATCGGCGATAGCCTCCCGTGTCAGTCCCTCGACCTCTTCCAGCGTCCAGCCGGCGACCAGTTCGCTGGCGAACGAGCTGGTCGCGATCGCAGGCGGACATCCGCGCGTCAGCCAGCGTACTTCCGCAACGCGTTCCGCCTGGACCCGGATCATGACGCGCATGCGGTCGCCGCAGATTGGATTCGAGACCGTCGCTTCTCCGTCTGGAGACGGCATGTCACCGGCATTCCGGGGGTGCTCGAAGTGTTCCAACACCAGGGTTGAATAGGCGGCCATCGACCATTTTGTGCCGGGGCGGCGGGCGCACGTCAAACCGCCGCCGTCCCTCTATTCGGCGCGCCGCAGAGACCGTATCGTGCGGCCAATCGAACTCGGGAGGTTGGCGCAATGACGCAAGACACGCTGGTACCGGAAAAGTTCGGACCGTTGCAGGGCATCCGCGTGCTTTCAACGGGCTCCGTGATCGCGCAGCCGTTCGCGGCGGTGCTGGCGGCGCAGATGGGAGCCGAGGTCATCCAGGTGGAGAACCCGCGTGTTGAAGACACCTGGCGCGGCGTCGGTCTCAAGTTGCCAACGAACAACGCGACGAAGGAGGTGAGCACAAGCTTCCTCGCTGAGCGGCGCAACGAGTTCAATGTAACGCTTGATATGAGCCAGCCCGGAGGAAAGGAGATCTTCCTTTCGTTGGCGGCGCGCGCCGACATCTGGATGGAGAGTTCCAAGCCGGGTGCCTACGCACGCTGGGGCCTTGACGATGTGACGGTCCTTCGCCGCAACCCGAAATTGGTCATCTGTCACGTCTCCGGGTATGGCCAGACGGGTGACCCGTCATATCTGGGCCGCGCAAGCTACGACATGATCGGGCAGGCGTTTGGCGGCTCTATGTACCAGACCGGTTTCCCAGACCCTGAGCCGCCAGTACGCGCTGCGCCATGGGTCGGAGACTACATAACCGCCCTCTTCTGCCTTTCGTCGTCGCTCGCAGCATTCATCCACGCGAGAGAAACGGGAGAGGGACAGTCTATCGATCTTGCACAGTTCGAAGCAGTGCACGCGCTCCTGGCGGGAACAATGGTGGAGTACTTCCAGCTGGGAGTTGTGCGTGAGCGCAGTGGCAACAAGTCGCCCGCGTTTCAGCCGTACGATGTCTACCGCGCGAAAGACGGTTCGGTGGTGATAGCTGCGCCGGCAGCATCAATCTTCGCCAAAATGTGCGGCATTCTCGGGCTGGATCCGCTGAGTGAACGCTGGATCAGCGCGCGCACCGAAATCAACGAGATCCAGGGACTCGAGTTCGACGCGATCCTTCGCGGATGGGCGGAAGAACGGACCATGGACGAACTGATAGACAAGCTCAACGCAATCGGTGTGCCGTGCTGCCCGATCCTCAGTTCGAAGCTGGCCGCTGACGATCCCCACTACCAGGCCCGGGGCGTGCACGTCGAATGGCTAGACGAGCAGGTGGGAACGCTCCGGGGAACGCGCCCGGTCCCCGTGTTTTCGAAAACGCCAACAAAGATCTGGCGCGGAACGGCGGCCCCGGGAGCAGACAACGCAACGGTCTACGGTGACCTGTTGGGCAAGACGCTGGAGCAACTCGAGAGACTTCGTGCCGAGGGAGCGATTTGAAGGGCGCGATCTGAGTCGGTGCTAAATCAGTCCCAGCGCTCTGAAAACCCCTTCGAAAGCGGCGAGATTGCCGGGGTTGAAGTGCGGTAGCACGAACTGAACATTGCCGTCCCCGCCTACGATGACAACGCCACGTTTCGCCTTCTTCTCGTCAGCGTCCCACATGCCATAGGCTTTGACCGTTTCGCCGTGGAAGTCGCTGATCAGTGGGAATGGGTAGTGGTCGCGCTCGTGGAATTTTGCGTGGGAGCCAAGGCCGTTGGTGTTGATGCCGAACACCTGGACGCCGGCGGCGGCCAGCAAGTCGGTCTCCTGCGCGAACGCCTTCAGCTCGCTGGTGCAGATTGGCATGCCGTCATCCTGGTAGAAGAGCAACAGCACCGGTCCTTTTGCGACCAGCGATGACAGTTCGACCTCAACCTGCTCGCCGCCGTTTCGGACGGCCGGAAGGGCGAAGTCAGGCGCATGATCACCGGCCACAAGTGTGACTTCCGCAATGTCGGTCACTGGACATCCTCGAATCCTGGTGGCGTGCCCTTTATGCCGCGCGTAGCAGCGAGAACCCGCACGCGCCCAAGCCCAGCGCCATCCGTGAGCTGTTCCAGCGCACGCCGCCGAGCAAAGTATTCGGCCATCTCGCCCCGCGAGGAATCGACCAGAGATTGCGCGCCAAGACCGTGCAAGAACGCTGCCTGGCTGATCGGCCCGAACGTTTGCATCCTGGCGCCGTTGGCAGCGGCCCGTAGCTCCGAGAAGTTCACATGCGTCGTGATGTCCTGCTCGCCGACGTGGATGTAGGGATTCTCGTGCGCTGTGTGCCGGTAGAAGCAGAGCAAGGTGCCAGCCTTCCGCCACGGAGCCCAAAGCTCGGCCTGTGGGTACCCGTAGTCGAAGACCAGCACCGCCCCGCGTTCGATCAAAGAGCAAAGGCTTTCCATCGTTGGGAAGGCGCCGGGGTTGACCTCGAAACGGCCCTCTGCGGGAGCATCGTCGATCCTGGTGACGCTTCCCGCCGTCTCCACGAACTGATCGCCGTCCCAGCGCACATAAACTTCGACTGCGCCCCGCGCGCCGGCGCCATGGAACAGGCGCACGGGAAACGCATCGAAGAGCTCGTTCGTCACCACCACGCCGGCGTCAACGGTT
The DNA here is from genome assembly GCA_040004685.1 of Anaerolineaceae bacterium. GTDB lineage: Bacteria > Chloroflexota > Dehalococcoidia > Tepidiformales > Tepidiformaceae > PNKC01. The sequence goes on from JBDUAL010000101.1 coordinate 3,689, forward strand.
GGGATTGGCGGTAGACGCCAATCGATGCGTGGGTCCGTCCCCGGCGAATTTGGCTCCAACGCCACATACCGAATCACTTCCCTGAAGCCGTCGTCCCGGCCTTCGGCCCAATCCAGAATGGCGGCACCCAGTGCGCCACTTCCCGCGCCGGGCTCGATGATGTGGAACGGATTTGGTCGGCCAAGCGAATCCCAGATGACCTTGCACCAGGCCGCAACGATCCAACCAAACATCGGGTGGATCGTTGGGCTAGTAAGAAAGTCGCCCTGTCTACCAACCCGTCCCGGCGTGCGGTAGTAGCCCCACTCGGGGTGGTAGAGCGCGAGTTCCATGAAGCGTTGGAAACTGATGGCACCGCCGTCCATCTCCTCGGCGATTGCGCGCACGAGCCGCGCATTGCCGAGCGCTGCCTTGCCGGGACTCAGGTCCAGGGTCACGCCATTATCTTAGGGGATCAGCGTTGGCGGTCGTCGCCGGGACTACTTCGGCGGGATCACCGTCGCTTCGCCGTCGACCACCACTTTGCCATCCTGGTTCGTGACCGTCGTCTTGAACTTCAACCACTTTCGCGCTTCTACTTTTTCTGAGCATTCGATGCGCGCCGTGACCGTGTCGCCGATGAAGACGGGCGCGCGAAACTGCAGGTTCTGGCCGGCGTAGATGGTGCCTGGACCCGGAAGCTTCATCGCGATGACTGTGGAGATGAATGAGGCCGTCAGCATGCCGTGGGCGATGCGCTGTTTGAACATCCCGACCGCCGCGGACACCGCGTCTACGTGCGCCGGATTCATGTCGCCAGTGATTCCGGCGAAGAGGTAGATGTCGGTTTCGCTGACAGTCTTCGTGAAGGTGGCGGAATCGCCAAGGTGGATCTCATCGTAGGTAGCCATCCGCGAAAGCATGCCCGAACCCGCTGAACCGGGGAAGCGATTGCGGCGCCGCACCCCGGCCGATTTCATCCCGGCCCGGCGGCAACCATCCACCAAAGAGCCAAAAGAATTCTTCGCCACGCCTCTGCCAGGGCCTCTTGCCCAACGTCTGGTCTGCCGTCTGCTAATATCGGAATGGTGTCTGCGCAGGCTGGATCAGCGGAGCCGGTTCTCCTTGAATCGGTGGAACGCGAAGAGGCGTACCTCCCCGCGTTGGATGAGCTTGTCTTCCACATGCGCCAGGCTGTGGCAGGCGGGCAGCATTGGTTCGAAGCGGTGTTGGATGCGGTGAAGGCATGGCGCCAGCCCTCCGAAACCATTGGAGACCGCACGTTCGAGTATCTCATCCTCGGCGAGGCCTTCGACTGGCTGCTGCTCGCGGAAAGGCTGCTTGACGAGATGCCAGATCTTGTCCCCGCGCGCGAAGCGGATGCCTTGATCTTCGAGAACCGTTGGCCGCTTGAGCTGGATGATGCTGAGTTCGCTGGGCGCGTCGGCCAGGCGAAGCACAGCGCTCACCTCAACTTCATGTACGGAGTCTTGGTTGAGGAAGCATTACAACTCTCGATCGAGGAAGAGATTCACAAAGAAAATCGCAACCGCCCGTGGGGCCAGGACACCCGCGTCGACGAAACGATGTTTGAACGCGTCTACGGCAAGCCTCGAATCGAGCTCTTCGCTCTTTACTACGAAGAAACCGGCGCCTTTCTGCGAGGCGACATCTCGCTCGCGAACTGGAAGAGCTTCACCTACTGGCTGTTCAAGCAGCGGCTGAAGCGGCAAGACAAGGCCCGCGTTGCGAGCGACACGCGCAAGGGCCTGGCCCAACTGACGCGCATGGAACTGGCCGTCAGCGAACGGCGCCATGGCGCGCCACTGTCCGAGACAGACTTCGCGGCGCGCTACGGTTAAGCCCGCATGCCCGCGCGGGACGCGCATAGTTGGCGATATCGCTACGCTACCGGGGTATGGGGCCGCAGCGTGGGATTTGACCTTGAGGCGCTGATCAAAGCTGTCGGCTACATCGGTCTGTTCGCGATTATCTTCGCTGAGACGGGCCTGCTCATCGGTTTCTTCTTGCCGGGCGACACGTTGCTGATCACGGCCGGGCTACTCATCCAGCGCGGCGATGTTGACCTCTCGCTTTGGGTTCTCATTCCGCTGCTGATTGCGGCCGCTGTCGCGGGCGACGCGGTTGGCTATCAGATCGGCAAGCACGCCGGTAAGCGCATCTTCAAACGTGAGGATTCGCGCCTGTTCCACCGCAAGCACCTCGAAAGAGCGGAAGCGTTCTACGAAAGGCACGGCGGCAAAACAATCATCATCGCGCGCTTCCTGGCCTTCATCCGCACGTTCGCGCCGACGGTTGCGGGAGCAGCGAACATGCCGTACGCAAAGTTTGCCGCCTACAACGTCACGGGCGCCGCACTATGGGTGCCCTCGATGACGTTTCTCGGCTACTTTTTCGGAAAGGCGATTCCGCCCGAGTACGCGTTTTGCAAGCCGGATGCGCGGACCAAGGTCT
>JBDUAL010000102.1:0-6138 GCA_040004685.1 Anaerolineaceae bacterium
GTCCGGAAAATGTTGAGCAAGCCGCCGCTGTGGATGTGTTCCATCCAGTGCTTCCAGAATCCTTCGTCCGTCAGCCCGTTTGGCAGGTGGGCCCAGAGCGGCATCAGGGCGACCCGCGCTAGGAGGGCGACCAGGATAATCGTGACGAGCGGGTGGTCCGAAACGCGCCCTAGCGCTTCCGAGACGAACCCCGACCGTTGGTCTCGCTCCAAAGTGGGCGGTACCGAGGTCATTCTGGACTTGGCGCCGTGACGCCCGTGTCCTTGCGTTGGCTAGCCCGGCGATCCGACCGTCCGAAGATCCACTTATCGGCGATCACGTACTTAACCAGCGTTGTGGCGCCGATCCCCACAGCCCCCGCGACCAGATACGGCAGTTCTCGTTCAACAAGGACGAAGATGAACTGGTTCGCCGCGGCGGCGACCGCGACCAGGGCGTTGAAGCTCAAGAACTGCACCCACAGCGGGCGAGTGTGCGAGTGGCCGTCGCCAGTCCATGTGAGCCAATAGTTCAGGACGAAGTTGACCTCCGCAGAAATGAGAAAGGCGAGGGCGTTGCTGGATGTCCCGAGGACAGTGGATTCAGTGAACAGCGCGAGAAGGCCTAGCTGGAGAACGGCGCAAAACCCGCCGAACGCGGCGAATCGCAAGGGCTTCAGGCCGCGACCGATCGAAAAGCGTCGCCGACGAACCGCGACCCCGTTCGCTCCAGATGGCCCCGCGAGGCGGCGCGGTAACGAGTCATCCAATGGCAATCGCACCTTCCTCGGGGCCAGCTCCGTAAGGGGGCGGGCCAGTTCGACGCTAGCTTAAGTTTACGGCAAGGATCCCGATCCAAGGCCTCACGGCGGCGCAGTTCGAAAGATCGGCACAGAATCGCAAGGCCGCCCGCGAGCTGGACCTGAACCTGGTCTTAGCGGTCGGCAGCCGACGGAATCCTAAACGTCCACCGCCGCAAACTTGAGGCGCTTCGCCTCGCGCGCCCGCAGCGTTGGGTTTAGTTCCGTCTTGCGAATACGGAGGTTCTTGGGCGTCACCTCGATCATTTCGTCCGGCGAGATCATCGAAAGACTTCGCTCGAGACTGGGCGGCGAGGGCGGCGTCAGTTTTACGGCGATATCGCTCGTTGAACTCCGAATATTCGTCAGCTGTTTGGCCCGGCAGACGTTCACATCGAGGTCTGTGTCCTTGGCGTGGAGGCCCACCACCATACCCGCGTAGACCTCGTCTCCGGGCGAAATGAACAGCATCCCACGTTCTTGTGCGTTGGCGATGCCAAAGCTGAGGGCGCCCCCAGTTTCCGAAGCGATAAGCGCACCGTTTCTCACGCGTTCGATCGGCCCGGCCCAGCCCCGATAGCCCAGGTATTCGGTATTCATGATGCCCTCACCGGCAGTCCCACTGATGAACGTGTCCCGAAACCCGATTAGTCCCCTCGTCGGGATCTCGAAGTCGATTCTGACGTTTCCGTTGTGGTCGCTGTGCATACCAGTCATCTGCGCCTTCCGCCCGGACAACGTCTCGATGAGGAATCCGGTTGCAGAATCTGGCGCTTCGACGTAGAGACGCTCAAAGGGCTCCTCCACACCGTGCGCGCCCTGCCGCGTGATGACTTCAGGCCGGTTGACGGCGAACTCGTAGCCTTCGCGGCGCATCGTCTCAACCAGGATCGCCAAGTGCAGTTCGCCGCGCCCGCTAACAACAAACTGCTCGGCACTTTCGCCGTCCTCCACACGGAGGGCGACGTTGGTTTCGACCTCTCGAAATAGCCGCTCACGCAATTGTCGGCTGGTGACGAACTTACCCTCGCGACCAGCGAATGGCGAATCATTGACTCGGAAGGTCATCTGCATCGCTGGCTCTTCGATGGTGATCACCGGCAGGGGAACCGTGACCTCGGGATTCGCAAGGGTTTCGCCGATGAGAATGTCCGAGATGCCCGTGACGGCGACGATGTCGCCAGCGGTCGCACTTTCGAGTTCGATCCGGCCCATTCCTTCGAAGCCAAAGAGTTGAGCCACGCGGTGCATGGAGGTCTCCCCTTCGTGGTTGAAGCGAATGAGAGAATCCGCCGCCGTTATGACTCCGTCCGTGATCCGCCCAACGGCGGTTCGCCCACGGTACGAGTCGTACGCAAGCGTCGTCACAAGCATGCGAAACGGTGCGTTGGGATCGCCTAGCGGGCCCGGCGTGTGTTCGATGATGGCGTCCAGCAGCGGCACCATGTTTCCGCCCATGATCGTCGATTCGCGGCTCGCGTAGCCATCTCGGGCGTTCGCGTAAAGCACCGGGAAGTCGAGTTGGTGATCTTCGGTCGCAAGGTCCAAGAACAGGTCGGAAGTTTCGTGAACGACCTCGCCCAGGCGAGCGTTGGGGCGGTCAATCTTGTTCACGACGACGATCGCGTGGAGACCGATTTCTAGCGCCTTACGAAGCACGAACTTCGTCTGCGGCATGGGACCCTCGACAGCATCGATGAGTAAAAGGCACCCGTCGGCCATATTGAGAACGCGCTCCACTTCGCCGCCGAAGTCAGCGTGGCCAGGCGTATCGATGATGTTGATTCGTACGCCTCCATATTCGATGGAGACATTCTTGGCCATGATGGTGATTCCCTTTTCTCGCTCCAAAGGGTTCGAGTCAAGGATCAGAGTGCCGACCACCTCGTTCTCACGAAAGACGTGGGACTGCTTGAGAAGGGCGTCGACCAGGGTGGTCTTCCCGTGGTCGACATGGGCGATGATGGCGAGGTTGCGCACGTCGGCGCGGCGAGACTGCATCCATCCATGTTCACCGAGGAACTACGAAAGCACAAAGGTGATACCACAGACCGGCAAACTCCACCGCGCAACCTTCGCTCAAGTGCCCCGCCGCCGCACTCGCAAGGCTTTGCGTGATGGCTGGTTGACCCCGCACACTGGAGGTTCTGAATCTGGTTGGAGGCCATCCCCTGAACGAAATTGACCGTGCCATGGACATCATGCCCTTCGTCATCGAATCCGATGGGCGCCGCGAGCGGGCCTACGACATCTATTCGTTGCTGCTGAAAGAGCGGATCGTCTTCCTCGGCACCCCGATCGACGCGATGATCGCCAACATCGTGATCGCCCAGCTTCTCTATCTCGCTCGCGAAGACGATGAGAAAGACATCATGATGTACATCAATTGCCCAGGCGGGAGCGTGACTGCCGGGTTGGCGATCTACGACACAATGAACCTTATCCGGCCGAAAGTGTCTACCGTTTGCATCGGTCTTGCGGCGAGCATGGGCACAGTCCTTCTCACGTCCGGCGCAAAGGGCAAGCGGTTCGCCTTGCCGAACGCCACGATTCACCTCCACCAGGTGCTGGGCGGCGCTCAGGGCCAGGCGCGTGACATCGAAATCCAGGCTCGCGAAACTATTCGCCTGCAAAAAGTGCTCCGGGGCATCATCCAGACCACAACTGGCCAGGAAATGGAAAAGATCGAGCACGACACCGACCGTGACTTCTGGCTGGCGCCGCCGGACGCACAGGCGTATGGGTTGATCGACGAAATTCTCGACCGTCCGAGCAAGGCTGCAGTCGCCCTCAACGAAGCTGCCAAGAGCTAACGTCATCACCGTTCGGCCCACCGAACGACCCGAGAACCTTCCGGGGCCTTTCATGGCTGGAGGGCGGCGCCTGGTCAAGTGGGGAGGATCACATCCATGCCCATGTACGATCGCAGTTCGTCCGGTACTACCACAGACCCGTCCTCCTGCTGATAGTTTTCGAGCACTGCGATCAAGGATCGCGGAAGGGCCAGACCGGAGGCGTTCAGCAGGTGCGGATAGCGAATCGGCGCGTCGCCGCCGGGACGGTAGCGAATGTTCGCGCGGCGTGCCTGGAAGTCGAGGCAGTTCGAGGCCGAGCTGACTTCGAGCCATTCATCCTGACCCGGCGCCCACAATTCGATGTCGTAAGTCTTCGTAGCGTTGAATCCAATGTCGCCGGTGCACAGTTCGAGCACCCGGTACGGGATGCCCAGCTTCTCGGGAAGCGCCCTAGCCCTCAGGACGAGGTTTTGAAGCTCTGCCTCGCTCTCATCCGGTTCGCTGTAGACGAACATCTCCACCTTCTCAAACTGGTGGCCGCGCTTGATCCCACGGACGTCCCGGCCGGCGCTCATCTTCTCGCGGCGAAAGCACGGTGTGTGTGCCACGAACCGCTGCGGAAGGGAACCCGCAGGCAAGATTTCGTCGCGATAAAGGTTGACGAACGCTACTTCGGCGGTGGGGATGAAAAAGTAGTCCTGTTCGGCATCGCGGTAGAGGTTGTCGCGAAACTTCGGAAGCTGACCCGACGCTCGCAGCGAAGCCTCGGAAAGCATGTTCGGGAGATAGCACTCGGTGAATCCGTCCCGGGTGTGTTCATTCAGGTAGAACTGGATCAGCGAGCGCTGGAGCCGCGCAAACGCACCCTTGAGCACATAGAATCGCGAGCCCGACATCTTGACGCCGCGCTCAAAATCGATCCCATCCAGGATCTCGGCTATCTCCCAGTGGGGCCGTGGTTGGAAGTCGAAGCGCCGCTTCTCTCCGACCGTTTCGACGACCACGTTGGACTCTTCGTCGGGTCCCCTGGGGACGCTCGAATCGATGATATTGGGAACTTCGAGCAGTTTGTTGTTGAGTTCGGAATCTACCGCCTTTAGCCGGGTGTCCAGGCGGTCGATCTCATCGCCGACCAGGCGCATCTCCACAATCCGCTGTTCGCGGTCACTGGATTCTTTCGCCGAACCGATCGCCTTGCTGACGGTGTTTCGCTTGCTGCGAAGCTGCTCAACCTGTTGCAAGAACTCGCGGCGTTGCCCGTCCAAGTGCAGGATGCGGTCAATTGGGGCGGTTGTGTTGCGCAGCGCCATATCGCGCTTCACGCGTTCCGTGTTCTCACGGATGAACTGGATGCTTAGCATGCTTTCAAGGCTCCAGAGTCGCGGCTGCGGCAAGTGCGCGGACGCCGAGGAATCGGACATCTTCCGCAACTGGCATGAGCGTACCATTGGGCGCAAGCAGCGAAAACGCGCCACCGAGCTCCTCCGCGGTCACCCAGCGGTGTGCACCGTGGGGAATCGATGCCGTGTAGTCCACCGGGCCAATCGCGGCGGTGAAGTAGACATGATCGATGTGTTGATGAAAGGGTTGATCCGTGCGAACGATGTCCTCCACCAGAATCACCGCCGGTGGGGGAAGCACGGCGGGTCCGGCGCACGTCAGCAGGTCGGCCGGTGGGATCACGAACACGCCAATCCCGGTCTCCTCCCGGGCCTCCCGAATCGCCGCCTGAACCGGGTCCTCGTTCGGCTCCAGGTGTCCGCCCGGCGGGAGCCACATCTCGAGTTTGCGATGCCAGAGAAGCAGAGTCCGCTTCCCTGACGAAACGTACGCGGTAGCGGTGTGGTGCCTCTCAAAGCCGGGGGACAACGTTTGGTCGCGCATCACGGTTTCGATGTCTTATGTGGAGGAAAGAGGATGACGTCCCGGATCGAATTCTGCCCTGCCAGCAACATGATCAGTCGATCAATCCCCATCCCGAAGCCGCCGGTGGGCGGCATGCCATGCTCTAGGGCGAAGAGGAAGTCATCGTCCAACAGCTCAACTTCGTCATCGCCAGCCGCCTGCAACGCCAACTGCTCATCGAAACGCGTCCGTTGCTCCACGGGGTCGTTGAGTTCGGTGTAGGCGTTACCAAACTCAAACCCGGCCATGAAACATTCGAACCGCTCCACCAGGCGAGGATTCGTGGGATGACGCTTCGCCAGCGGTGAAAGCTCCACCGGGTAGTCGAGAAGAAACGTCGGTTGGATCAGGTTAGGTTCGATGTACGTGGACATGGCTTCGTCGGCGAGCTTTCCATACCCGGCCGTGTCAACAACCTGCACACCCCGTCGCCGTAGCTCCTCTCGCAGCGAGTCCGCGGTGGTGAACGTGTCCAGGTCAGGGCCACCGTACGCACGCATCGCCTCCAAGAAAGTGACCCGGCGCCATGGTGGAGCGAGGTCGATCTCCTGCTCGCGGAACGTGATTCGGGTCGTTCCGAGCACTTCGAGTGCCACTGAGCTGACCATCTCTTCGACCATCCTGGCAACATCGTTGTAGTCCGCGTATGCCTGGTACGTC
>JBDUAL010000103.1:0-6123 GCA_040004685.1 Anaerolineaceae bacterium
AGACCATGGGCGACGGCTACATGGTCGCCTTCAAGTCCGCCGCCGACGGCCTCCGCTGTGCGATCGCCATGCAACAGGCGATGGCGGGAATGGAAGAGGGCGTCCGCATCCGCATCGGCCTGCATACCGGCGAGATGCTCAAAGAGGGCGACGACTTCTTCGGCCGCCATGTCAACCTCGCCTCGCGCGTCGCTGGCCAGGCAGGCGGCGGCGAGATCTTCGTCTCCGGCCTCGTACGAGAACTCGTCAGTGGCCAGGACTTCGCCTTCGACGACCTCGGCGAACGCCCCATGAAGGGCTTTGAACAGCCGGTGCGGGTCTGGGCGGCGCGCTGGGAGGCGTAATGCCTTTTGCACGATGGCTGCATCGTCTCGATCGTCGGGTCTTCGCGGATCGCCGAGGCTCAACCGTTGACGGCGAACGGACTCCGACGATTCATGAGACGAGAGTCACGCTCTTTTTGAACACGTTCTCGGCATGCCACAGGAGCGCCGCCTGGCTTGGCTGTTCATCGAAAGCGTTCGGCACCACAATCAACCGCTGCCCATTCATCGCGTAATACGCCCTGCCATTCTCGAACTCCTCACGCAACTTGCCGCTCACCGCGCGCTGGAGATCGGGCGTCACGGTCATGTAGCCGGTGTCCTACAAGCGACGCAGGTCGGAGGGAAGCGGTGCGATGCCCGGCTAACCGCCGGCAACCAGGCGTCGCGCCCCCACGAATCCCGGCACTCCGTCACTCGTCGCAGCGTCACCCGCCCCTCGGCTCTAACCTGCGGCCCGTGCCAACCTCTCCAAATGCACGCCCGGACAACGCCCAGCCTCACCGGCCACACGCACACCGCCGCCGCACCAGTCGGTACCGCGACTAGCGGGTGCGGAGGGATGCCCCGGTCCTGCACGGCCGGTTGTGCCGGACACCAGCGAAGCCAGCGCCGGACCCAACAACGGGTTCCATCGGACGGCGTCAACGCGCAACGAACGCGCAACGAACGCGCAGAAACGCGAAACCGGGACGGAGACGCACGTTGGCCAGCCTTGCAACCAACCGACCACAACGCGATCAAGCGCACCAAGCGTTAGCCAAGCGTTATCAAGCGTTACAAGCGTTATCCGCGCAAAAGCACTTTTTTCCGGAGACGTTCGGCTCGGAAACCTCGGATCCCGGCTAACCACCAGCCACTTAGCACCCCGCCTCCCTACAGGCGTAACATCCAGCCCACCAACCCAGGGAGACCCGCCATGCGCCTTCGCCAGATCGCCCTCGTCGCCGACAGCCTTCAGCCCGTTGTCGATGACCTTTGCGCCGTCCTCGGCATTCGCGTTTCGTTCAACGATCCCGGCGTCGGTACATACGGCCTCGAAAACGCAGTCATGCCGATTGGCGACACCTTCCTTGAGGTCGTCGCACCTGTCCAGCCGAATACAACCGCCGGACGCTACCTCGAACGCCGTGGCGGCAACGGCGGCTACATGGTCATCCTCCAGTCCGCGGACCTCGACGCCGATCGCGCTCGCTTCGATGCCCTTGGCGTTCGCATCGTCGCTCAGCTCGACCGTCCGCACGCTCGCGGCACCCACCTCCACCCGCGCGACGTCGGCGGTGCCATCCTTTCGGTCGACGACATGGATCCGCCCGAATCCTGGGAGTGGGCAGGCCCGGACTGGCAATCTGCCGTGGATGCCTCGCTGGTCACCGCAATCACCGGCGTCGCCATCCAATCGCACGATCCCGGGGCGCTGGCTGACCGCTGGGCCGAGGTCCTCGGCCGTGAGGTGGAGACAGACGGAATCGCCCGCGACATCAACCTCGACGACGGCGCCATCCGTTTCGTCCCCGCGATAGATGAGCGCGGCGACGGTGTCAGCACGGTCCGCCTCGCCACCAAGGACGCCGCCGAGGTCATTCGCCGCGCCGAGGCCCGCAATGTTTTGGACGCCGACGGTCGAGTCGTCATCTGTGGAACAGTGTTCGACCTCGATGGCTGAGCCCGTGCTGTACTTCCGCTCCCGCCCTTCGTATAACTGCAATGCGAACCTTCGCAACGGATAGCCCAATGCCTGACACCGCGCCCACCGATCCGATCCCCTACGTCACGCGTAGCCGCGCCTACTACCTGGCGCAGGGCTACGACAACCCGTACCGCTGGGCGCAGTTCGACGACGTCCCGTTCACTCCCCTGGCCAGGCCGCTAGCCAAGTCCCGCGTGGCATTGGTCACAACGGCCGCGGAATTTCAGCCCGAACTCGGTGACCAGGGCCCGCGCGCGCCCTACAACGCCGCCGCCAAGTTCGCCACTGTTTACTCGCGCCCTATAGATAGCTCCCCAGACCTGCGAATCTCGCACATCGGATACGACCGCCAGCACACAGTCGCCGAAGACCTCAACGCCTACTTCCCGCTCGAACGCATGAAGGAAGCCGTCGCAACCGGCCGCATTGGCGAACTGACGCCGCGCTTCTACGCCGCCCCGACGACCCGCAGCCAGCGCGCGACGATCGAGACCGACGCACCCGAGATCCTTCGCCAGCTCAGGGAAGACGGAGCCGAGGCCGCCGTCCTTGTCCCTGTCTGACCGGTCTGCCACCAGACCGTGAGTCTGGTCGCCCGCCACCTCGAAGCAAACGGCATCCCAACCGTCATAATCGGCTCGGCGAAAGACATCGTGGAGACCTGCGGCGTGTCCCGCTTTGTCTTCAACGACTTCCCGCTCGGCAACTCCGTCGGCAAACCCAATGACGCAGCGATGCAGCGCGACATCCTCGACATCGCCCTCTCCCTGCTCGAAACCGCCACCGCACCTCGTACCACCGTCCAGACGCCTCACGAGTGGAACGCTGACCACTCGTGGAAGCGCGACTTCTGGAACGTCGATCTCACGCCTGAACAGCTCGCCGCCCAAAAGGCAACGTTCGATCGGCACAAAGAGATCGCCCGCCAGAAACGAGCGGCGGAGCGTGTCTAGCCACCCGATTTCGCCGCCGACGACTGCGATGGTGTCAAACTGTGGTCAAACCAAAAGAGGCGCCCCATCAGGCACCACTTATCGTCAACAATCGAATCTAAATCGTGGTGCCGAGGCCCAGACTTGAACTGGGGACACCTGCATTTTCAGTGCAGTGCTCTACCGACTGAGCTACCTCGGCCTACACGCGGCCCCCGCTTGGCCAGAACGTTGATGGTAGGCACGGCCCCTCCGAGGGTCAAGAATTCGGACTCCCTATGGGGTGGATCCGTAGGCTCGGCGGCTCAACCGCGCGCGGCGTGCGGCCTGCGCACACGCTATCATCCGCCGCATGGAAATTCGCCCGTACCGCATCGACGTCCCAGAACAAGTCCTCGACGACCTCAAGGCAAGGCTCGAACAGACCCGCTGGCCAACTCAACTGGCTCGCGCCGGCTGGGACTACGGCGCCAACCTCACTTACGTTCGAGCTCTCTGCGATTACTGGCGTGAGGGCTTCGATTGGCGCGCGCAAGAGGCGGCCATCAACGCGTACCCTCAGTATCTCTGCGCAGTGGACGGCGTTGACCTGCACTTCATCCACGTTCGAGGGAAAGGCCCAAACCCGTTTCCCCTGCTGCTCATTCACGGTTGGCCAGGGTCGATGGTTGAGTTCCTCGAACTTATTGGGCCGCTTAGTGATCCGGCGGCGCACGGCGGCGATTCGGCTAACTCGTTTGATGTCGTCATCCCGTCGTTGCCGGGATTTGGGTTCGGTGGCCAGCCTACAGAACGAGGGTGGGGCATCACCCGTATCGCCGCGGCCTTCGATACCCTCATGACCGGCGCTCTCGGCTACACGCGTTACGGCGTCCAGGGTGGCGATTGGGGCGGCATTACGGCCGCGAAGATGGGATCCGCCCACGCCGATCACGTCGCCGCGATCCACCTGAACTTCCTCGTCGCTCCGCCCCCTCCGGGCGAACCCAGCGACGAAGACAAGACCGCTGTCGCCGCGCGGGATACATTCCAGGCTTCGGAAACGGGCTATAGCAACGTCCAGGGGACGAAGCCTGATTCGCTCACACTCGCTCAAACCGATTCCCCAGCCGGGTTGGCAGCGTGGATTGTCGAAAAGTTCCGTGCCTGGGGGGATTGTGACGGCGACGTGGAGAAGGCGTTTTCGCGCGACGCCCTTCTCACCAACCTGATGTTCTACTGGGCGCCAAACAGCATCGCTAGTTCCGCCCGCATCTACTATGAAGCACGCCACGATCCATCTTCGTTCCGTTACGGCAAGGTCGAAGTGCCCACCGCCGTGACCCTATTCCCCAAGGAACCATGGCGGGTGCCGCGGGCCTGGGCCGAATTGCGATTCAACATTCAGAGCTGGACCGAAATGCCGGTCGGCGGGCACTTCGCAGCGCTCGAGCAGCCTCACTTGCTAACCGAAGACGTGCGCGCGTTTTTCGCCACCGTCCGCTGACCGTCAGCAAGCGCGCTGTCATGGCAACTGGTGCGTGTACACCTCGTTAAGGGTGATCTGGTCGCCGTCCAACAGCACGAGATCGAAACCGCGAAGCCTGCGAACCGTTCCGTCCGGCATGGACATTGTGCAGATCCAGCGTCCGCAGAAGCCACCCGCGATCGTCCAGACTTCATCTGGGTCGTATCGCATGGGGGGCGTCGCCGCGAACAACTCGTTGAGGTACGCGCGAAGAGCGTCATGACCGTGGATGCCAGCGGCCGTCTGGTTGTCCTTGTATGCGACGTCCGCTGCATAGAACGTGAGCAACTTCTCGGTGTCTTTGTCGGTCCACGCTTGCAGCCATGCCGCGTTGTACTGCGCGTGCTCCATCACAACGCCAGCCGTCGGGCTTCGCGGGCGTGCCACGTTGCGAGCGCGGCCGTTTCGTTCTCGGAGCTCAGTCCGGCTTTGCGAGGCAGCGAAGCACGTTGGCGGTCCCACACCCGTGTGTCGGCAACCGTTTCCCTCAACGGTCGAAACGTCAGCCCGGCGGCAATCGCCTTCCGGCAGTTGATCGCTGCGAACCCTGCCATCTCCTCGCTGCCGCCCACCCAGAGCGGCAAGTCCATCCATGGCGAAATCCCCATCTCCTTGATGAACTCTTCCGGCACCCAGACTGGCTTCGCGTCGCTCCCGCTTACTTCTCGACATGTTTCGATGACTCCCCCAAGCGTCAGAGGCGTGGCAGGTCCACTGGCATTGAACGTGCCTGTCGCCTTGGTTTCGATCATCCGCACCGTCCACTCGGCCAGGTCGCGCACATCTACTAGTTGCGTCTCGCACGCCGGGTCAACGGGCGCCAACACCTCGCCCCCCCGCTCCACGCGCGCCGGCCAGTAGGTGAAGCGGTCGGTCGGGTCATGCGGCCCAACGATGAGCCCCGGCCGGATGATCAGGGTCTTGCGCGGCATCTCAGCCTCAGCCGCAATCTCGCACAGAGCCTTCAGCGGGCCGTAGGCCGCGTCCGTGACTTCTTCGGTGGAAGCGCCTTCGAGCCTCCCCACTGGCGCCGATTCATCCATTCCGCGGTCACGAAAACTTGCGAATACCGATATGGACGAAATGAACGTGTAGTGGTCGACTCTCCCCGCAAGGAACTCGGCCGACATGCGCACGACTCGCGGAACGTAGCCCGCGGCGTCAATGACGGCGTCCCACTTTCGATCCACGAGCGCTTGCAAGTCGACTGTCCGATCGCCGTAGATCGTCTCCACCCCGGGAAAGAGACCGGGGTTCGTTACTCCGCGGTTGAACATCGTGACGGTATGGCCCGCGGCTATCGCCGCGGCCACGAGGTGGCGCCCAACGAATACCGTTCCGCCCAGCACAAGGATCTCCATCGCTTCGCCCCCTGCCAGCCAACGTCATCGTCGGCACTGCAGGGAGTTTAGCGGCCCAGGCAGGCGTCAGTCTTCGTCGTCGGCGGGCGCCGCCGTGGGACCGCGTTCGAGTTCCACGACGAGGGTTGCCCGTTCGGTGTCGATCGCATTGATCGAAACTCGCGCTACGCCGTCAAGACTGGAGAGGCGTTCCTGGAAATCCAAAAGTTCGCCGAAACCCTGGCCGCGCACGTCCACGTGGACACGCTGCGAACGCGCCGTGCCTCGGTTCTGTTTGTCTTCCGAGTCGCTCGCCCCAGGCCCTGAATTC
>JBDUAL010000104.1:0-6085 GCA_040004685.1 Anaerolineaceae bacterium
CGAAGCTTTGCGCGGGTTCGCCGAACGTACTCTCCGGCTCGCCGCCCAGCCCGACGCGCGAGCACCGGGGGACGAGCTTCTGAGAGTCGAAGGGATGTCCGTGGCCTACGGTCAACTGGCAGCCCTGTACGATGCCTCATTTGCCCTCCGCGAAGGCGAAATCGTGGCGCTTATCGGCCCGAACGGGAGCGGTAAGACGACGTTTTTCCGGGCGATCGCCGGGCTCATTCGCCAGGCCCGCGGGAGAGTGCTGTTTCGCGCCAACGAAGCTCCGGCATCTGTCTCCGCCCGCACGGCGTTCGCCGCGCTCGTGCCCCAAGATCCAGCGATCGCGCTCTACCACGAGTCGGTTCGCGAAGAGATGGTGGAGACGCTGCGAAACCGCCGTGTGCGCACGCCGATCGACGATTCCCTTAAGCGCTGGAACCTCGCCTCCCTGGGTGCCAGACACCCGCGAGACCTCTCGGTGGGACAGCAACAGCGCGTTGCGATTGGTGCGATGCTGGCCCACGAACCGGCCGTCTGGCTTCTGGACGAACCAACGCGCGGCGCGGATGGGGTCGCCAAAGCGTGGCTCGCGGGTGCCCTTCGACATCACGCCGAGAACGGCGGCGCGGCGATCGTTGCCACACACGACATCGAATCTGCGGCTCGCTACGCGACGCGCGTGATTGCCCTCGACGACGGCGCCATCCGTTTTGACCTCCCTATGCGACTCGCCTTCGGGAGTGATGGTCCTTCACCCACCCAGGCGGCGCGGTTGCTTTCCGGCGCAGTTCTCCCCGACGAGGTGGTGGCGTGACGAGGACCGTTCGGATGTTTGCGCCCGTGTTGCTCGGACTTTGCGCCCTGATCGCGGTCGGCGTCGCTCGTGCCGATGGTGAGGCGGGGCTCGTCATCCAGAACGGGGATAGCGTGGATACCTACTGCGTCCCCTTTGCGGGAGAATCGATTAACGGGGCGGATCTCCTGAAGAAAGTCAGCATCCCCGTCGCGCGAGTCGGAGACCTTGTCTGCGCCGTCGGCAACGTGGGCTGCTTTGGGGCGAGCGATTACGAAAGCTGCACCTGCAAATACGCATCTACGGGCACGTACTGGGCCTACTTCTCCCAAACGTATGGGCAGCGGTGGGTCTACTCCGGGTTGAGTTTTGCCCTTCTCAAGTCGAAAGATGGCGATATGCAGGCGTGGCGGTGGGGACCTGCTGGGGCGAACAGTGCGCCGCCGCCTCCCCCTCTCTCGTTCGAAGCGGTGTGCGGGCATCCGCCTCGCAAGGCCGTCGCCGAGACGACCCAACCACCTTCAACACCAACGAACGCGGTAGCCGCAACGGCAACTCGGGCCGACCCAACGGTTGGCGCGACGCCCACCGGGCTGTCCACGCTAACCGAAACGGCGACTGCGGCCACCGTTATGGCCACCGTTACACAGTCCGCCCGGCCGCCCTCTACCGTCTCAGTGACCATCACGTCGCATGGCGCCACGACGGCGACGGCCGCACCCTCGGTCACTTCTTCCAGCAGCAAAGGGGGTGGCAGCCGACGTGACCTGGTGCTGTTCGGCGCGGTCGCAGGGACAATGCTCGCCATCATTGGCAGGGCGCTGGTCTGGAGGCGGACGCATGGCCGTTAGCACAACCGCGCGGCACGCCGCCCGGCCGCGCCTCCCCTCGTTGGGCGACCTCTCGCTGCTTACGCTGAACTTGCTTGGGGTTGTTGCCTACATGCATCCATTCATTTCGGCAGGGACTGCGGAGCGCGATTCGCGATGGTTCCAGCACAACACCGATGCACCGCTGGTGTTCGCGGGGATAGCCACCCTCTGCATGGTGCTTGTGCTCTCAGAGCTCACCGGCGGAGGGCTGAACAGCAAATCGCTCGCGGCGCTGGGTGTGCTTTCCGCGATGGCCGCGGTTCTGCGCACGATTACGTTGCCTGCTGGCGCCAACCTCTACTTCCTCTTGGTCATCCTCGGCGGCTACTCGTTCGGTTGGCGCATGGGGTTTCTGCTTGGCGCGCTGTCGTTCTTCCTTAGCGCGGTGGTCACGGGTGGGATTGGGCCGTGGCTGCCGTTCCAGATGTTCGCCGCCGCTTGGATTGGCCTGAGTGCTGGCGGGCTGCAGTCGCTCGCTGCCCGGCTACGCATTCGCGGGCGAGCGGAGGTATGGCTGGTGGTGGTCTTCGGGATCGCCTGGGGACTGCTCTTCGGCATCATCACCAACCTCTGGTTCTGGCCCTTCTGGATTGGCGGGCCGGACGTCACCTACCAGCCTGGAATCGGTGTTTTCGAAGCGCTCAGGCGTTACTGGAACTTCTATCTGGTGACGAGCTTCGGATGGGATCTCGCGCGAAGCGTCTGCAATGCGTTCCTCATCGCCATCCTGGGCGGACCGCTGCTGCGTGCGATGCTGCGCTTCCGCCAGCGCTTTACTTGGAATTCGCACTGACTTCGTCGCGCGCAGTGAACGAGCTACGCTGCCTTACGCTCGGGCATCAAACGCCAAATTGCGCCCGCAATGAACAGCGCGGCGAGGACCCCAAAGAAGACCACATCAGAATCTTTGCCGCCCGCATCGCGATCCGCGATGTGCGCCCCCGCATGCACCGCAGTCCCAATCCCTGCCCCCGCGAGGGCGGCGAAGATCGCGTCATGGCGCCTCCAGAGCGCAGCCGCCAGAGTCGCCCCAATCCCCAACTGGAAGGCGCCAATGTCGTGCAAAAAGTGGGCGTTGTACGGCTCGAACGTAGCGAGCTGGTCGAAGAATGACCGCGAATCGACGAGCGGCCAGATTCCGGCAAAGAGGTAGAACACCGCACCAAGCACGGTCAGGATTGTGAGGACGGTTGTACGGGTCACGGTCTAAAGCATCCCCTCGGCCATCGCTCCTGAGCTCCCGAATAGTAGGGATTGAGCGTTCCCGGCACAAGAACGTCAGCGATCATCCCACGGCGCCCGACTCGCGCAACGCCGCGATCTTCGCGTCGTCGTGGCCCAGAGCCTTGAGCACCTCGTCCGTGTGTTGGCCGAGGATCGGGGCGGTCATGGCCGGCATCCCCGGGGTGTCGCTTAGCTTTGGTCCCACACCGATCTGCTTGACCTTGCCGATCGGTGAATCGAGTTCCACGACCATCCCGCGCGCCAGGTTGTGTTCGTTCGTCACCACGTTTTCCATCTCGAGTACCGGTGTCGCACAGATGTCATGCTCCGACAAAATCGTCATCCACTCGGCCGCGGTTTTGGTTTTGAAGATCTTCTGGAGCTTGGTGATCATCGCCGGCCAGGCCGTCTGGTCGAACTGCCGCTCGGCGTACTCCGCGATCCCGAGCACCGTGCAGAGGGCGGCGTAAAAGTGCGCCTCGATCGAGCCGATCGAGAACCAGCGGCCATCGCTGCACTGGTACGTGTTGTAGAAGGGGGCTGCGCCGTTCAACAGCATCTCCCCGGGGCGGATCGGCTGGTTGTTCGAGAAGAACCCGCTGAACGCGCTCGTCATCAGCGAGAGCACGCCGTCGCTCATACCCACGTCAATGTCCTGGCCGCGCCCGGTTTTCTCCCGGGCGATGATTGCAACGCAAATGGCGAACGCAGCCGTCAGCCCGCCGCCCGCAAAGTCTGCAATGAGGTTGACTGGGATGGCCGGCGCCTGACCGGGGCGGCCCGTCACGCCCAGCGCCCCACCGATCGAGATGTAATTGATGTCGTGGCCCACGAGGTTGCTGTACGGCCCCGTCTGCCCGAACCCTGAGACGGAGCAGCAGATGATTCGAGGGTTGATCTTGGCCAGCGTTTCGTAATCCACCCCGAGCCGTTTCACCACGCCCGGCCGAAAACCCTCGATCACGACATCGGCGCCCCAGACCATCTCGTAGAAGATGTCGCGGGCGGCCTGGTCCTTGAGGTTGAGGGCGATCGACTTTTTGCCCCGGCCGAGGGCGTTGTAGGCCGCCGCGCGTTCGGCGCCTTCGCTGCGGCGCATCCCGGACGTGCCGCCGAGTTTCGCTGATGAACCCGGTAGCGCTTCGATCAGCGTCACATCGGCCCCGAAATCGGCCAGCAGCATGGAGCAGTGCGGCCCTGGAGCCAAACGGGAGAGATCCAGGACCTTGATACCTTCGAGTGCCATCGTCATTGTTGGATGCCTTCCAAACCCGGAACCCCGGAAGCCGTAGCATGCCGCCCGCCCCGAGGTCGCGCAACCGGCGCTTTCGCCCCGGTGCTTGGCCCGGATCGCCCAATCTCCACGCGACGGCCGTTTCCCCGCTCCGCGTATCATTCGAGGAATGACCACTCCCCAACCGACCGACCAGCTCGAAGTGGAGTGGCAGTACAGCGCCGCGGATACCGGCGCAGTCGCCCGTTGGCTCCAGTCCGCGGCGGTGCCCGGCTACACCGTAATACCGGGGAAAACGAAAGACCTGGACGATACCTATCTGGACACGCCCGACTGGCGGATCCACAGTGCGCGCTTTACTTGTCGCGTGCGCGTTACGGGCGACTCCTCCGAGCTGACGATCAAGGGGATGGCTACAGCCGTAGGCCCCATTCGCAGCCGCCGCGAGATGAACGAGCCGCTTCTTGGTGGCTCCCTGCCGCTCGCCGCGCCAGGCATCTGCGGGGACCTCTTGCGGGTCATCGCCGGCAAGCGCGAACTCGCACCGATTTTCAAACTGAAGACGCAGCGCCGGACATTCATGCTCTCCGACACCGCCGGCTTGCTCGGTGAGATCGCGGTTGATGACACCTCCATTCTCGTGGATGGTTCGGAGCCGGCGCGGCTTTCCCGGGTTGAGGTTGAGGTAGACGCCGCGGTGATCGACCGCTCCCAACGTTTCGTGGATCTTCTGGTCGCCACTGCGGGCTTGTTGCCCGCCGGAACTTCGAAGTTTGAAGCGGCGCTGCAGGCTACCCGCCAGCACCCTTTCAACCCCGCGGCGGACCTCGGATCCACTCAGGTCGAGGCGAACCTAACGGTTGGCGCAGTCGCGTACGCCGTGATGCGCAAGCAATTTTTAGCCTTTGTGGCGAACGAGGGCGGGACGCGAATCGGCGACGATGGTGAAGCGCTCCACGACATGCGTGTGGCCACGCGTCGGCTTCGCGCGGCCATAAGCGCTTTCAGGCCATCTCTTTCTCCGCGTATCGAGACTTTTCGCACTCAGTTCGGTTGGATCGCAGCGGCCCTTGGCGAGGTACGCGATCTGGACGTCCAGCTCGAGCGCATGACCGAATGGCGAGCAGAGGTGACACCGGCGCAGGCGCTCGCCCTCGACGGCGTAGAGCGGTTGCTCACGGAGCGCCGCCACCTCGCCCGGCGGCGAATGCTGTTCGCCATGAACTCGCGCCGCTACGACCTTCTCGTCGAGCGCTTCGGTGCGTTTCTCAAACGCGGACCCGTGCGGACGGTCGTCGCAGGCCGGGTTTCGGTGCTCTCGGTAGCGCCAGATCTGGTCGAACGTCGCTACCGGAAGGTGCGCAAGATGGGCAACCGCATTCGCAGTTCGTCGCCCGCCGACGACTACCACTTGCTCCGGATCGATGCGAAAAAACTTCGCTATGCCCTTGAGTTCGTTGGCGGCATCTATGGGAAGTCGGCGGTCGATTTCAGCCAGCGCGTCACCGCGCTTCAGGACGTGCTCGGCCTGCACCAGGATGCCGACGTGGCGGTCGAGATGCTACACCAAATTGCTACAGCATCCGGAAGAAAACTCGGCCCGGCATCGCTCCTGGCGATGGGCGCAATCGCCGAGCGTTACCGCGTCCACGCCGCGGAACTGCGAGCGCAGTTCTCGAAAGTCTACAAGCCGCTTTCGGGAGGTGAGTGGAACCGCTTATTGCGGTTAATGGAGAACCGGCGCCCGTCCGCTCCGCGAAGCTAACGCTGGGGCGGACACTAATCCTTTGAACCTGTATCCTTCGCCTTCCGGGTTATCCGCTCCCCGCGCCCCGCCGCGCCAATCGGAAATCGCGAATTTTGAACGGGTAACTTCCCCCATGGCCGTCCTCGTTGACCAAAACACCCGCCTGATGGTCCAGGGCATCGGCACCGAAGGTGCGAACCACATGCGCCGTTCTATCGCCTATGGGA
>JBDUAL010000105.1:0-6015 GCA_040004685.1 Anaerolineaceae bacterium
AGACAAGTGGTCCGCCGGTCCGCGTACCTACCTCGGCATTCAGATTGCTGGCTTCCCGAACCTCTTCACGATAACCGGCCCGGGGAGTCCATCGGTGCTCAGCAACATGATCGTCTCCATCGAACAGCACGTCGATTGGGTTAGCGACTGCCTGGCGTATCTCCGCGCACACGAACTCCCGACCATTGAGGCGACGGTCAAGGCTGAAGACGAATGGGTGGACCACGTCAACCAGGTCGCCGATATGACGCTCTTTCCGCTCGCCAACTCGTGGTACCTCGGGGCGAATATCCCCGGTAAGCCGCGCGTCTTCATGCCCTACGTTGGTGGAGTTGGAAACTACGCCGTCAAGTGCCAACAGGTGGCAGCCAACGGCTACGAGGGCTTCGCGTTGGCGGCGGGCGGCCCTTAGCGCAGGGCCGGGAGCACCTCTTCAACGAATCGCGCCTCAGCGTTGGAAACTTCCGCAGGGTCGGCTTCGCGGGTCCCGCCAACGATCATCAGCCGCGTAAAGCCCATGTCAATGAGGCCCCGCAGCCTTTGGATGCAATAACTCGAGGGCCCGAAGACCCCGAATTCCGTCGCGAACTCCGAGGTTAGTTTCCCCGCCTGGGGACTGCCCGAGCGGTTGTGGCGGGTCATGTCGTAGGCGTCGTGAATCGCTTCAGTGGTGCGCTTCCCTTCCTCTGAGGCCGGACCGACGGTGTGGCCATGCATGGCCTGGAAGCGGGCGAACAACGATAACCCGCCCTCGCCCAGCCGCCGTGCGACCTCCGCGTCGTCATGCGCCACAACGTTGACATAGGTTCCAAACTCCATCGTTCGGGGATCAAGTCCGGCAGCCGAACGGGCGGCCCTGGCGGTATCCATCGCCCATTGCAGACGTTCGGAGGAGGCGCCGACCGCGAAGGTGATCCGGTCCCCGAAAACCGCCGCCGTGCGAATCACCTTCGGACCAGTGGCAGCGACATCGACCGGAATTTTCGGGAATCGTCCCGGGCGCAGCCACTCGATCTTCGATGAGCGAGGCCCGTTCGCCAGCTTCAAGCTCGCGACGTTGGCGCCGTCCTCGAACGGCACCGCTTCACCGCGCAGGTAGCCTTGCACTCGGCGCAAGTAGTCTTCGAAAACAGCCACGGGCGCTGGTGCGAAGCCAAGGTGGGCAAGTGCCGAGTCTCCCCGGCCGATGCCCAGGACCCCTCGCCCGCCAGAGACCGCGTGGACGGTGGCGATTGAAGAGGCGGTGACCGCTGGATGACGAGTGAACGGGTTGGTGACGCCGGTTCCCAATTTGAGCCGTTCGGTCTCGCTGCTAGCCATGGCCAGCGCCACGTACGGGTCGCCGGACAAATTCTGCGAATCGACGATCGTGATACCGTCGAACCCGGCTGCCTCGGCGTACTGGGCGCGCCGAACGAAGCCCGAAGGCAGTCCGGCGCCGCCCGTCCAGATCTCGACCGGGGTAGTCATTCGGCGTCTAAAACCGTGGTTTCGCAGGGCGGAAGGATGGAGAGGTGGGCCATCGCCCCTCCGGGCGCCGCTCCGTGCCAGTGCACCTCGCCGGCTGGTACGTGAACAATGTCGCCCGCCGCGACCTCGTGCTCGTGTGCCTCATCGGCCACATTCCCGCGCCCGTCGGTGATGTAGAGGATCTGATCGGCGGAGTGGGTGTGACGCTTGTTTCGGCCCCCATCGCTGAAGCGGACCATCGTCACGGTCACCGCCGGGCTCGTTTCCTTGGTGATCAGCGGCCGGCTATGCACCGTGCCGATGAAGATCGGCGCCGTCGCGGGGGCTTCCGGGGAGTCGCCAAGTCTGACAACTTTCATCTGATTTCTCCTTTTGACAGTACGTACGGCCGCGTTCGAGCTAGCCCCTCGGGCGGCCCATGCCAAACATCACCTGAGCGACGCGGCGGATCTGGATCTCTTCGGAACCTTCGGTGATGCGGTACCGCCGGTGGTGGCGATAGATGTGCTCGAACGGCATGTGGCGGGTGTAGCCGATACCCCCGTGCGTCTGGATCGCTTGGTCAGCGGCGTTGCACACGAGACGGTTTGCCCGGTAGTTGCACATCGCCACCTTGTCGCTGATCTCCATGTGGTCCTTCGAATCGAGCTCCCAGGCCGTCTTGCGGACGAGTTGGCGCACCATCTCGGTCTCCGTTTGGAGTTCGACCAGCGGCCACTGGATCGCCTGCCGAGTGGAAAGCGGCTGGCCGAAAGTGATGCGCGAGTTCGCGTACTTCACCGACTCACTGATGCAGTACTGAGCAGCGCCAACACCCGAGGCCGCCTGGCGGATACGATTCTCGTGAGTGAATGTGTTCGCCAGGGCGAGCCCGTCGCCCTCCGCGCCGAGCATCGCGTCGGCGGGCACACGGACATCCTTCAAGGTCACTTCGGCGTGGTCGGTCGGCATGTTCAACGTCCACCACATGAAGTCGACCGAGAAGCCCTCGCTTTTCACCGGCACAATGAAGCAGCTGATGCCCTTCGGCTTTCCTTCGTCGCCCGAGGTGCGGGCGAAGATCAGGTCGTGCGTGGCGTTGTGCAGGCCGCTGTTGAAGCGCTTCATGCCGTTGATCACGTAGTCGTCCCCGTCACGGATCGCGCGGGTCTCCAGCCAGCTCGCATCGGAGCCGTGATCCGGCTCGGTGAGGCCGAAGGCGACGCGCGTCTGTCCCGTGAACATGCCATCGAGGAACTGCTTCTTCTGGGCGTCGCTGCCATAACGCTCCCACATCTTGATCGTTGGGAAATTGCCGACGACCGAGGATTCGTTCTGGAGGTCGTTGTGCAACCCCAGGCCTTTGGCGGCGAGATGCTCGCGGATGACCGCCATGCCGAGGTTCGTTCCGTCCCGGCCGCCGTAGCGTTTCGGTAGCGCGTAACGAAGCAGGCCGGCTTTGTCAGCCCGGCGGCGCATCTCGCCAAGCAGATCCTCCCAGTCCTTGCGCGGCACACCCCCGTTTTCGAAGTCGGTGCGCGCGTACTCGCGGCGATGGTCGAAGAATCGCATGTTGTCGTCCTGCTGTTCCAGCGGCTTGATTTCGGCGTCGATGAAGTCATCGATTTCGCGCAGGATGTCCCGGATCTCCTGGGGGATGTCGAAGTCCATGACTGATTCCTTCCTTTGGGCGGCGTCAGAATCTGGCTGAGCCGGTGGATTGTTAGACCGCTTCGTTCGGACTGGCGATGCGGACTTTGTTCATGACTGTCTCGAAGAGGTGGCGGACGAGGCGGTCTTCGGCGTCGCCGTCGAACTGGCCGGCGCGGATGCGCGTCACCAGCTCGCCGTTTCGTTCGGTGAGCCGGGCGGCGAGGGCCGCCTCGCCCTCCGGCAGAGTTTCCTCGCCGATGAGCGAATCGAGACCGCGCCACTCATCCCGGATGAAACCGTCCTCCATCTGAGACTCGCGTAACAGCACCCCGAGCGAGTTGGCGGCTACCTGGAACTGGAACCGTTCCCAGCGGTCGCGAGCGTTGGCGGCCCGGTCTCGCATGAAGTCGCCGAGTGCGTCGAGAAGTTCGCTTGCGCTTGGCCTATCCTGCACGGTTCCGCATCCTCTCAACGACTCGCGTAAGGCGCAGGACCTCGAGCTCCGTCTCCGCGGTGCGCCTACCTATAGCGGCGAGTTCGTGGCTGTTGGTGCGACCATCGAGATGGGCTCGCGCCTGCATCATCGTGATCTGGCACCAGCGGATGTTCTGCAGCACCTCCCAGGCGGCCACTCGTTCGCGGCTGACCGCTCGCCCCGAGGCTCGCTCGTAGGCGGTCAGCCAGTTTTCTCGCGACGTGATCCCGCCCGCCTCCAGTTCCGGCTTGCCGAAGCGCCAGACGCGCGTACAGAACCATGCGAGGTCCTCTTCTGGTTCGCCGACGTGCGTCCCTTCCCAATCGAGCACCGCGGTCAGCCCGCGTTCGTCGTAGAGCATATTGCCCACCCGGAAATCGCCGTGGACTACGCAGTGCGTGCCGCCGGTGGGCGGCAGAGTCGCCAACTGCCGGTCCAGCCAGCGCCACGCCCATTCGATCGCCGGATGAGGATTGAGCAGATCCGCCCGGTAAGTCTCCTCAACTACGCGGCGTTCGAACTGCAATGCGTCCTGGCCGACTGCGGGTGCGCGCATCGACGGCGCGGCCGCGACTTCCCGTGAGGAGATGAGATGGATCGCGGCGAGTGACTCGGCGAGTTCAGGAATGATCCGCTTCCGCGCGTCGTTGAAGTTCTCGTGCGCCACTAACTGCCGAGGGTTGGCATCCCCCCTCACCCTTGCCATCACAAGGTAGTCCTCGCCGGTGGTGCACTGGCCGATGCCGATCGGTTCCGGGCAGCGGATGCCGCGTTTGAACGCGACCCGCAAGACTTGGTACTCACGACGCGTCTTCTCGTGATCTGCCCGGCCCGCCGGGCTCACGCGCACGACGAGTTCCTGCGTGGCTGCGCCGTCCGTTCTATCTACCGCCCACGAGTCATGCATCGCGCCGCCAGCCAGCTTCCACGGCTCGCCGAACGTCGCACTATCGCCGAGCACCTGGCTGAGCCCTAACAGCGCGGCTCGCGAGGTGTCGGAACTCTTCGCTTCAGCCATCGATTGAACCCCCTCGCGCTTGGTTACCGCGTACCTCTCGACGCCGCAGTCTACAGGGGTCCGAGGGAGGTCCGCGATCAGGGCCTACTCGCGCTAGACTTCGCCCCATGGCACTAGCCAGCGAAAGGGGTCATCCGTGGACGGTCGTCAACTGACAGGCGTGGATGGCAAGGTGGTCGTGGTCACCAGCGACCAGGGTGCGTGGTTGACGGGCCAGTCGATCAACGTAGTCGGCGGGATGGCCGTTCAGCACTAGCCGCCGAGCTACCGCGCGGGTACAGCTATGGTTGGATTGCGTTGCAGCGTGATGTCTTCCATTCGCAGCCTCACCGATTCCAACGCTGCTGGCTGAGCGGGGAAGATGTAGAAGTGGTCGTCGCGGACGGCCTCAAATACTTGGCGCGCCACTTCCTCCGGCTCGTAGCCCGCCTTCAGGGCAGCCTCGAAGTTCGAGGACCATTCCTGCACCTCGGGCCGCAAGGCGGTTCTATCGGTGGGCGGCCCGAATTCGCTGGGCCGGTTGCGCTCGGAATCGAGGATCGCGGTGTTGATCAGTCCGGGACAAAGGACTGAAGCGGAGAGCTTCGCACCCATGCCCTTAAACTCCTTGTAGATTCCCTCAGTCAGGCAGACCACGCTGTGCTTCGAAATGTTGTACGGGTTCGCACCCGTCAACAGTCCCGCCATCGAGGCGGTGTTCACGACGTGCCCTTCCTCGCCCTTCTCCAGCATGCGCGGGATGAACGCCCGGATGCCGTAGAGGACGCCCATGAAGTTCACGCCGAACGTCCACTCCCAGTCGGCCAGCGACGACTCCCAGGGACGCGAGCGCAGGGTGGCGGCGCTGGCGGCAACTCCGGCGTTGTTGCAGAGGATATGGACGTCGCCGAACCGCGAGAACGCGGCGTCGGCAAGGCGGTTCACGTCGTCCTCGGTCATTACGTTGGCGCGGACGGCGAGTACTTCGCCACCTTTCTCTTTGAGAGCAGCCTCAGCCATCGCGAGCGGTTCGCTCTCAATGTCCGCCAGAACGACGCCCATGCCTTCTTCGGCGAACTTGTGCGCAAACGCCAGCCCCATACCGCTGGCCGCCCCAGTGACGACGGCAACCTTGCCTCTGAAGTCTTTCAACGTTGTTCTCCCGATAGACGAAGTGAGCGCACTCTACAGCACGAGAGGCGGCTGAATCGTTCGCCGAAGTTGGGCTGGCTAAACGATGGACGACCCGCCAGCCGCGCGCGGCCCGTAGACCGCCGGGAACGCCAACTTCGAACCGGACGAGCTTGGCACGAGTACCTGAACGGGTGAATACGGTGCGTCCGATGGCATGTCTGTGGCGGTGGCGGCGAGGTCAACCAGCAGAAGGTCGCCAGTCGTAGCGGATGCTGCGATCAGCTTCGGAAAGCCGGGTACCCACGAT
>JBDUAL010000106.1:0-6010 GCA_040004685.1 Anaerolineaceae bacterium
ACGGCGACATCCTCTACGAAGAGGTGAAGGAGTGGACCCTCCAGCGCACGAAGCTGGAGGCGATGGAGTACCTGGCTGAGCGTGGCGTGCCCTGTAGCGCGGTCTACGACAGCGAGGACATCCTCCACGACGAACACCTGCACTCTCGTAACATGATTCGCACCGTCAACCATCCGGTTCACGGAGGGGTCGAGATGGTGGGCCCGCCGATCCACCTGAGCGACTCCGATGTCGAGATGATCGCCGCGCCCCTGTTGGGAGAACACACCGCCGAGGTGCTGGCGAACGAGCTGGGGCTTGGCGCGAACGAACTGGCCGGGCTTGAGGCCCGCGGCATACTCGGGCTTCACCACGCTGAGGTTGGCGGAGGCTAATCACGTGCGTGGTTTTTGATCTCATCGGCGGCAACTCAGGCAGGTTCGATTGTGGCAGTTAGACCACAGCTCTCAAGCGCGTCGCGGTAGTGCTCCGCGGCCTCTTTCGGACATTCAATGACGGTCGCTTGGCCGTTTTCGTGCGCGGTCACCATAATCGCCACCGCATCTTCAGTGCTTAGCGATTGGACACAGCGAAGGAGCGAACGGACGACGTGGTCCATGCTGTTGTGGGCGTCGTTGTGGAGGATTACGCGGTACGGCGGGAGGACGCGGATCAGTACCTCCTCATCGAAATCTGTGCTGGGCAGGGTGGGACTGGTCATGCTGCGAACCCCACGGCTAGCCGCCCTGGATGCTCACCATGAACTCCAGCCGATCGCCGTCTTGCAGGGCGTCGGTGTTTTCGGCCTGGCTATCGTTGATCAGCACGAGCACCGATTCGGCGTCTGCGTCGCTGAAACCTTCGCTCCGGAACACGGCGTGCGGCGTAAGGCCGACTCGCCATTCGACCTCGGTTGCCGCCTGTTTCGAATGCGTTCGCTTCACCAGCGTAGGGAACCATTTGACGTGTACGGTCACGTGTTAAGGGTAGCGTGTTCGTGCGTCTCGCGGCGAGCAGCGACTGGATCGCGCCGTGCCGGATCGGATTCGCTTAGCCATCGCCGCGGATGCCCGGCGCTCGCCGTCATCCATATCGAACGAAAAACGAGGCTGGCAGGCGGACGGCGCGGAAACGCCTGGGTCCGACCGCGGAGAATACCCAGAGATAGTGGAAGTGCGCTATCGGCCGGCGGCCGATAGCGACGTTTCAGCCCGCTGACTATAGACTTAGACCATGAACACTAAGGTGCGCGAAATACCAGCTGGCCAGTTCAAAGCAAAGTGCCTCGCGCTGCTTGATGAAGTGCGCGACACCCACGAAGAAATCATCGTGACTAAGCGGGGTAAGGCGGTAGCCCGCGTGGTGCCGCTCGAAGTACACGAGTGGAAGAGCCTCGCAGGCACGCTCATTTGGCAGGCAGACGACATCATTTCTGCGCTCGAAGATGAGTGGGAAGTCAACGCGTGATCTTGGCAGACACCCACGCCTGGCTCTGGTGGCTCGCTGAAGATAGCCGGCTTTCCGAACGCGCACGAAGCACGATGAATCGACAGGCGGTCGCGATTGCGTCCATTTCGATGTGGGAAATTGCGGTTCTCTCCGCCAGGGGACGAATCCAGCTCCAAGACGAGATACAGGAGTGGCTCGAACGCGCTACCTCCAGGCCAGGAACCGTCGTCTTCGACCTCATCTCACCCGTTTGTGCGATCGGGGCCGAATTCGGCGACCGTCTGCACCGGGATCCGGCGGACCGGCTAATAGTGGCCACCGCCATTCACCACGGCATCCCACTGGTTACGGCAGACCGGTCGATCACCGAATCCGGGCTCGTCCGCACCGTCTGGTAGCTGGCCGCTGTACCATCCCACCATGCGACCCCTGCACTTCAACGTCAGCGCCGAACGCACGCCCGACGGCTTCATCGCGCACTGCCGCGAGCTCGAGATCTCCTGCGAGGGGCCAACCGAGGAGGAGGCACGCCGTAACGTAGTCGACGCCATCGCCATGCTCTTCGATTCGTCACCGGCCGATGAGCTGGACCTGCGATTGTCCGAACCTTCGCGAGTCAAACAGATTGATCTGCGTCTGCACGAATAGCGTGGTCCGCGAGCGCTCAGCCGCCGATGTGCGACATCTCCACCTTGCGAAGCCCGATCGTGTCCTCGGAGCGGATCTCCGAGTAGCGGTCGTTTCGGATGTGCCAGACGGACGCCAGGAAGGCGGCGATCTCGTCGTCGCTCTTGCCGCCGCGCAGCAACTCGCGAAAATCGTGGCCTCTTGTGCCAAAGAGGCAGGTGTACAGCGCACCTTCGGGCGAAAGGCGGGCACGGGTGCAGTCACCGCAAAACGGCTGACTGATGGAGGTGATGACGCCAACCTCGCCCGAACCGTCTTTGTACCGCCAGCGCCGAGCGACCTCGCCACGATAGTTGGCGTGGGCCGGTTCGATCGGGAGTTCGGCGTTAATCAGGTCAACGATCTCCTTGCCGCTGACCACGCTGTCCAACCGCCAACCGTTGGTGGCGCCAACATCCATGAATTCGATGAAGCGAACGATGTGGCCACTGCCCTTGAAGTGGCGCGCGAGGTCTACAACTGTGTGGTCATTCACGCCCTTCTTCACGACGGCATTGATCTTGATCGGTCTGAGACCTGCACGGTCCGCCGCCTCGATGCCCGCCAGGACGGTGGAAACCGGCACTCCGACGTCGTTCATCGCCCTGAACACGTCGTCGTCGAGGGAATCCAGACTGACGGTGACCCGTTCCAGGCCAGCATCCTTCAGTCCCTGCGCCTGGGCCTTGAGGAGCGTGCCATTCGTCGTCAACGTCAGATCCTTCAGTCCCGGGATCGCGCGGAGCTGAGCAACGAGCAGATGGAGGTCACGGCGGACGAGCGGCTCGCCGCCGGTCAGGCGGATCTTCTCCACGCCATGGGCCACGAAAATCCGCGTGAGGCGGGCGATCTCCTCGAAGGTGAGCACCTGATCGCGCTGGAGAAACGCGTAGTCCGCGCCGAAGACCTCTTTCGGCATGCAATACGTGCAACGGAAGTTGCAGCGATCCGTGACCGAGATCCGAAGGTCGCGGAGGGGGCGTTGGAGGACGTCGAAGAGTGTCACACTGCCAGCTTAGCCGGTCTGCCACCGAAATGCTCGCGCGAGCATAACGCCCGAACTACGAACGGGCGGTTTGGGGAACCCGTTCCAGCAGCCAGGCGTCGTACTTCTGGATGCGCTCGTTCAGCGTTTCCCGCATGGCGTTCATCTTCGTCATCTTCTGATCGAGCATGGTTATCTGTTGAAGGGTTACTTCGCGGGCGCGGCGGATCTGTTCCGCCTTCTCGGCCGTATCGGCATCGCTGCGCCATTCGGCCCGAATCTGCAGGCGGACATCATCCGACTCGATCATCGCCTTGATCTCGGCGAGTGAGAATCCGAGGAGCTCCTTCATCTGGCGAATGCGATCGATGCGCTCCATGTCGTCTGCCGAATAGAGCCGGAAACCGCCATCCATGCGTGTGGGAGAGTTGAGCAGCCCCTTCTCTTCGTAATAGCGCAGCGTACGCTGGGTGAGCTGCGCGCGTTCGGCGGCTTCACCGATCTGGAGGTAGGCGTGGCTCTGCGAATCTTCCATCTGTATCGTCGGTAGTGTAGCAACGTTAACGCGCACGTCAAGGTAATGTTTCGAAGGCGTGTCAGGAGACCGGCCGGGAACTGATGCGCATGGGACCTTCCGACCGTTTTCCGGGGCCGGAATGACTGGGCGTCCGCTGACGGGCACTATGGGGGCTAATATGGCCGCTCGTCCCGTCGTCGCGATTCTTACGCTTGGCTGCAAGCTGAATCTTGCTGACAGCGAGGAGATCGCTCGCAGCCTCCAGGCGGCCGGATTCGCAACCGTGGATCGCGTTTGCGAAGCCGAGGCCTTTGTGGTGAATACTTGCTCGGTCACGCATGTTGCGGATGCAAAATCAAGGCGGCTGGTGCGCAGTGTGCGACGCCTGGCGCCGGAGGCGAGGGTGGCGGTCACCGGTTGTTTTCCGCAGTCCACCGGCGAGGCGGCGGCTTTCGCCCTTGGCGCAGACTTTGTGGCGGGCACGCGCGACGCCGACAAGGCCGCGCTAGTTGAGTTTCTTTCCGCGAACCTGCCTTCGCGAAACGCTACACAGCCGGCCCCTGGGACGAACGCGCCACGCCCGGTAGGCTCCGCCCATGCGCGAGCCTTCGTCAAAGCGCAGGAGGGTTGCAACGATGTCTGCGCCTTCTGCATCGTCCCGCAGACTCGTGGACGGGAGGAATCGCGCACGGTCGTACGCGTTGTGGCCGAAGTGCAAGCTGCTGTGGAGAGCGGCGCGCGCGAGGTTGTGGTCACAGGGACGCAGCTAGGGGCGTGGGGACGTGACCTGGCAGAGCCACAGAAGCCGTATCAACTGATTGCCCAGATCCTCGAACAGACGGACGTTGTGCGGCTGCGATTCAGTTCGCTCCAGCCGCAGGACATCTCGCCTGAGTTGCTCGCACTCTGGGAGGACCCCCGGCTCATGCCGCATTTTCACCTCGCGCTGCAGAGTGGGAGCGACTCGATATTGCAGAGAATGCGGCGTCGCTATTCGGCTCACGGGTTCCTCCTTGCGGCCGAGCGGATTCGCGCTGTTTCGCCGGACGCTGCGATCACGACGGACGTGATCGCAGGTTTCCCCGGGGAGACGGACGAGCAGTTTGAAGAGACCCTGAAACTCTGCCGCGAGGTGGGGTTCGCGCGGATCCACTGCTTTCCGTACTCGCCGCGAACACGCACTGCGGCCGCACGCATGCTGAACCGGGTCTCCGCGGAGGTAACCAGGGAGCGGATGGGACGGCTCACCGCGCTCAACGACGAACTCTCGGCCAGGTTCCGGTCACGCTTCCTGGGGACGGTACGACCCGTGCTCTGGGAGACCGAACGCCAGTCCGAAGATGGCCCGCAATGGTTCGGTCATACCGACAACTACATCGGCGTGTACGCCCTGGGCCATGCGTTGCGAAACCGTTTAACGCCGACCTTGCTGAATGGGTTGTACCATGATGGTATGACGGGCGCTTGCCCTCCGGAGGAATCATGAACGCTTTCCGACGAATTCTTCTCGTCTTCTATAGCCTCCTGGTGATTGCCGCGGCCGGCGGCCTTATCGCTTTGGCCTGGAACCAGGAGCGCAAGCTCGACGTCTCGTTCAATGACCTGAACCTGCAGGCATTCATAGCCAGCACGGATAGCGCCAGGCTCGCGTTCACGGCGCTCTGCAGCGCGGTCGCGCTGTTCGGGCTGTTGACCCTGATCATCGCCGTACTACGACCTTCGAAAGAGGCGAGTTCCGGCTCACTCCGCCTGACGCAAGCGGACGGCGGCACGGTGGAGGTCACCTCAGGCGCGATTGAAAGCCTCCTTCGCCAGGAACTCGAAAGCTATCCGGAAGTGCGCACGGTCACCCCTCGCGTGCGCGTAAATGGTGGCGCGGTGGATACCTCGCTCGATGCCACCATCGACCGCAGCGCCAACATCGCAAGCGTCACTACGATGCTCGGAGAGGGGGTGGCGAGTGTGCTGCGGGATCAAGTTGGCGTGACGAACGTTCGCCGCCCGAGCATCAAGATCAGCTACGACACATCGTCGGATGGTCGATCCAGTGGGTCGTCAGCCCCAGCTAAATCAGATTCGCGCCCCGTGATGCGTGCCGATCTCGAGCCTCCACGGCCGACGCCGGCCCCTCCATCTACAGTCGCGCCCGAATCAAAAACGACGACTTCGCCTGATTACGGCCCGGAGCCGCCCCGCATGACGCCACCGCCGCGCCCCGAGGAACCGCCCGCCCGTGACTGACGCCCCCCCCAGCGCAAACGAACTGCCATGGGTAATGGAGGCGCTGCTCTTCGTGGCGGATGAGCCGCAGAGCCTGGGGGCGCTGGCCCGCGCAGCGGGCGTATCGGACGCGGCCGCACGCAAGGCCCTCCACCAGTTGACCGCGGACTACGAGCTGCGAGGCTTACGGGTAA
>JBDUAL010000107.1:0-6008 GCA_040004685.1 Anaerolineaceae bacterium
GGTTCCTCCAAACATAAGCGTGTCAAGTTTTCGCTATCTACCGCAGGGCGCCAGCGCGATCCGGGCGCCGCCCAAGCGGGCACCTCACCACACTACCCGACTTCGACCGAAAAGTGTTCTAATTTAGGTGGTGTAGTTCGGCCGTTTCGGAAAATTCGTGTTACTTCTCCGCCACCAGTTCGTAGGTCAGATCCTCAATCTGAGCCTTCACAACCCGCTGGGCGCCAGAAGCTTCGACCCAGATGTAGTTGACGTTGCCATTTCGGCTCAGCCGTACTTTCCAGGCCTGGAACTGGCCAGCGGGCACCGTAATCTGTTCAGCGGGGTCCACACGCAGGTTCACCGTGTGGATGCTCGGCTGGCCGGCGTTTATGACGAGCGTGTAATCCACCTTAGCCCCGGAAGCGAGGTGGATGCCACGGACCAGCCAGAGGACCTCCTCATCGTCGTACCAGGCAGGCTGCCCAACCTTGTCTGTCGCTGTAGGAAGTTCGCGCGTGGTCTGACTGGCAGCGCCGTTCAGGTCAGCTCGGAACGTGACCCCGGCGGACTCGTAAACGTTCGTATACGTGGACCGCTTGTTCTTCTTCGAATCGGCAAACACCCGGATGGACTGGGTGGGCGCGAGGGTCTTGGCATCAACAGTGACATTTCCGTCGTCGCGGAACTCATCTTTGCCACAAAGACGGCTCAGCTGTAGCTGCCCCGATTCCGCAGTACCGGTGGTCAATGTGCACGTGCCAGCGGAATCGTCCCCGCGCCGCCTGAGGTTATAGGTGTAGGACTCCTCGCCCTTCCACGGCGCCGCATTGAAGATCGACGCGTTCGCTGGAACTTCGGTGGCCGCGCCGCATGCCACAAGGCCGATCCCCAGAAGCGCGACCGGTATGCCGAACAGCGCCCAGCGCCTCACAGCGCGGGGACCGCGGCGACCAAGCGGCCAATTCGCCCCAGGGCTTCATCGATCTCTCCAGCAGAAACGTTGATGTGGGTCACCATTCGCATCCGCGAGGGTCCGAACGCGACCGCCAGCAGACCCTCGTCATGGAAGGCCCGAAGCCAACCGGCAAGGCTCCCTTGCACAACGTCCGCCACGACGATGTTCGTCTGCGGCGAATTTGGGACAAAGGCATCGAATCCGGCGAGACCGGCAGCAAGCCTTGTTGCGTTGGCGTGGTCGTCAGTCAGTCTCTGTACGTTATGTTCGAGCGCGAACAGGCCCGCCGCGGCGAGGATGCCAACCTGGCGCATGCCGCCGCCCAGCATTTTGCGGTGGCGTCGTGCCTCGGCAACGAATTCGCTCGTGCCGCAGAGTAAAGATCCCACGGGGCAGCCGAGGCCCTTCGAAAGACAGAACGAGACGCTGTCGCAGTCACGCGCGATCCGCGCAGCGGACTCGCCAAGTGCCGCCTGGGCGTTGAAGATGCGTGCGCCGTCGAGATGAATGTTCATCCCGGCGGCGTGTGCCACGTGGGTCAATTTGTCCATCGCGCAAGCAGGCAGGGCCGCGCCGCCGCAACGGTTGTGAGTGTTTTCGAGACAGAGCAGCGAATCCACGGGTGCGTGGATGTTCGGCCCGCGGACGGCAGCGGAAACGTCGTCGCCGTTCAGCGTGCCGTCTCGGTTGTTGCGCAAGGCGTGAGTCTGGACGTGGGCGATACGAGCGCTCCCAGCGACTTCATAGTTGAAGATGTGGGACTCGTCGCCAAGGATTATCTCGTCGCCTGGCTGCGTGTGTGTGAGGAGGGCGATCAGGTTCGCCATGGTGCCGCTCGGAACGAAGAGCGATGCCTGTTTCCCCATCAATTCGGCTGCTCGCTCTTCCAGGCTGTTGACGGTCGGGTCATCTCCAA
This sequence comes from Anaerolineaceae bacterium, assembly GCA_040004685.1. Classification (GTDB taxonomy): domain Bacteria; phylum Chloroflexota; class Dehalococcoidia; order Tepidiformales; family Tepidiformaceae; genus PNKC01. The sequence goes on from JBDUAL010000107.1 coordinate 1,854, forward strand.
AAACGTCGTCGCCGACTTCGGCTTCGTACATGGCGCGGCGCATTTCGGGGCCAGGTTGGCTCACTGTATCGCTGCGCAGATCGATCAGTCGGTTCATCGGCGGGGCCTTTCCCAAAGCGTCTGGTAGTGATCGGCGCCCCGAATGGCGCCGGCGATTTCTGCACGTTCGAGGACAATGAGCTCTTCCATAACCCGCCCGCACTGCTCCGTCGTGTCGTCATCGCCAAGGGAGCCGAGGCGATCCACAAGATGCTGCCAGACACCACTTCCGAGGATCACGCTCATCGAGCGCGGCCAATGGAAGGACATCACTTTTTCGGGGTAGGGAAACTCGGGTCGCAGTCTCTTGATCGATTTGAATCGGTCTTCGACGGATTCAGCGCGGGCGACCGTGGCAATGATCGGTCGCACTCCTGACTTTGTACGAAAGTCCACCAACAGGCGCTTCTCCACAAGATGAAAGCGCACGACGAGCACTTCGGCTGCATCGATCACTTTGAAGACCTCATCGAGGTCGACACCGAATTCGTCACTCATCGAGCTGGCCCGGAAAATTGGTCATGGGGTTCGACTCGATGGTAGGGCAGCGTTCGGCGGCGCGCAAAGACGGTAGGAAGGGCTGTGGCCCGACTGCGGAAGCGACGCTAGTCCTCGGACTCTAGTTGATTGCTTTGGCCTTCTCCACGATCGCCGAAATCGCGTCGGGCCGTTCGGCCAGAGGCGTTCCAAGAAGTAACGACCACGAGGCGCAAACGGGTTCGAACACCTTGTAGTTGGCAACTCCGAAAGTGTTCGCTTTGCCGGTCTTGACGTCGCTACAGAGCACTGTCGTCTGCGTGGTGAGCAGGTCCGTTCCACACGGCCCCTTGCCGTCCTTTTCGCCCTGGAAGCAGTCTTTCAACTTCCCAAGATCCGTTTCGATGGCGGCGGCCATCGCCCGGGCGCCACCGCCTGTTCCGTCGCTTTTTGGGGTAGTGGCGGAGTCACCGCCTCCGCAGGCGACAAAGACGATGACAGAGAACACGGACAGCGCAAGAAGAGATCGAACCATTGCGCATTCTATTCACGCCGCACGGCAAAGCAAGGTGAAGGTTTAGGTGGGGCTAATCATTCTGACGCTGGCGAGGAGAGTCTTTGGTCGGGGTGCACAGATTTGAACTGTGGGCCTCTGCGTCCCAAACGCAGCGCTCTACCAGGCTGAGCTACACCCCGTTACGGTTACCAGTAAGCAATAGACCGCACCCAACAAGCAATAGCCAGCTCACGTGACAGGCTGGCGCAATGCATAGCCGATGATCTCTTGCACGTCGCCAATACCATTGGAAGTAAGCCAGGCGGCGAGGCCCTCCACAACGTCGAGGGGAGCGCGGGGGTTGGCGAAGGTGGCGGTACCTACCTGGACGGCTGTGGCTCCGGCCATCAGGAACTCGACCGCGTCCTCGCCGGTGCTGATTCCACCGCAGCCGATCACCGGGATGCGAACGCTCCTGGCCACGTCGTAGACGATCCGCAAAGCGATAGGCTTAATCGCCGGTCCGCTCAGACCGCCCCGCGCGCGAGGGAGTATGGCACGCCGCTTTCGCGTGTCAATAGCGAGCCCGAGCACCGTGTTGATCGCACAGATGGCAGAGGCGCCCTCGTGCTCGCAAACAAGCGCGAGGGCGACCGGGTCGGTGATGTTGGGCGTGAGCTTGACGATCACCGGCAAGTCGCTATTGCGCACCGCAGCGCGAACGGCCCGCCCGGCAGCGTCGGCGTTCTGTCCGATCTCGATCCCGCCGATATCGACGTTTGGACAGCTAATGTTCAACTCAAGTCCCGCTATTCCGTCGACGCCGTCAAGCATGCGGGCCATCTCGCCGAACTCCTCCGGCGTATCTCCAGCGATGTTCACAATGACCGGGACATCCCACTTTGCCCAGATCGGCGCCATTTCGCTGATGCACCTGTGAATGCCAATATTCTGGAGGCCGATCGAGTTGAGCATGCCCGCCGGCGTCTCCGCAACCCGTGGCTGCGGGTTGCCCTGGCGGGCTTCGATCGTCACCCCCTTCGAAACGACCGCTCCGAGTGCGTTCACATCGAAATGCCGGGCGAACTCCAGCCCCCAGCTGAACGTACCTGAAGCGGGCATCACCGGGTTACGAAGGAGCAGTCCGTTCTTCTGGCCGGGCGCAAGGTCAACCTGAAGCAAGGGGGTCATTGAGCCCTCAGTGTAGCCGGGGCGCACATCCCAGACGAGCGAACGGAGAGCCAAACGACCGGGAAGACCCGGCCGTTGGATGATACCAAAGGGGCGAGGCTAGGAATCGCTCTGGGTGCCGCGCCGGCCGCGATAACGCGAACCGTTCAGGCTGAAACTATCGCTGTCCCACATGAGGTCTTCTGAGGAGTTGCGAAATTGCTTGTCCACGCCGCAGCGCTTACATTTCCCACCGCTGACCGCACCGTTTGGGGTATCGATCACCCAGTGGTGGCGGCAGATAGCCGAAGTATTGGTTTGCTCGAGGGCGTTAGCTTGAGTCATAAGGTCTCCTTGTTGAACGTTACCGGACGATAGAAACATCATACCATACGCCGTTCGGCTTACCTCACGCTAGCCGAAGCTCGAGTAAGCGCGGGTAAACGGTTTGCCGCGTTCTGGAATCCGGGGTACTCTTTGCGGGACGGGTGCGACAGTAGCGAGTGTAAGCGATGAGCTCGGATGTCGTGGATCGACGGGAAACCCTGCAGGCAGGCAGCTTGAAGCGCCGCCGCTCGCGTTGCGACCCGCGCGTTCCCCCTTGCACCCTTCGTCGATCCCCAAAGGTGGATCGTCCACGAAAGGCAACTCCTTCCTGATGACCAGTGCCCAAGTAGTGAGCCGCGACGAAGTGATGGCGGCGCTCGATTCGGTTCACGACCCAGAACTTCACGCGAGCATTGTGCGCCTCGGAATGGTGAAAGAACTCGTCCTCGAAGGTGGCTCGGTGGCCATCAAGGTGGAGCTCACAACGCCCGCCTGCCCGCTAAAAGAGACGATCGAAACCGACATCCGCGCTGCGGTTGAGCCGCTGACGGGCATCACTGCGGTGGCGATCGAATGGGGCGCGAACGTCCGTCCATCATCGCCTAAAGAGGGTCAAAAGGCGGTTGAGGGTGTGCGCAACATCATCGCCGTGGCCAGCAACAAGGGCGGCGTGGGCAAATCGACCATCGCAGCGAACCTCGCGGTCGCTCTCGCGGCGACGGGAGCATCAGTGGGGCTAATGGACGCCGATATCACCGGCCCCAATGTGCCTACGATGTTCGGGCTCACGAACGGCCTCCAGTCTGGCTCAACCGACGGCTTGCGGCCAATCGAAAAGTTCGGCGTCAAAGTCGTCTCGATGGGCTTTCTGCTGCCGAGGGGAACGCCGGTGGTCTGGCGAGGGCCGATGATCGGCAGCGCGGTTCGCCAACTGCTCCACGATGTGCCATGGGGCGAACTCGACTACCTGATCATTGACCTGCCGCCAGGGACCAGCGATGCATCGATGAGCATGGCCCAGGAAGCGCCGATAACTGGCGCAGTAATTGTCTCAACACCCCAGGATGTCTCCATCGAAGACGCGATGAAAGCAGTTGCGATGTTCGAAAAGCTAGACATCCCGGTGTTCGGAATGATCGAAAACATGAGCTACTTCATCGCCCCGGATACGGGCAAGCAGTACGACATTTTCGGACATGGCGGGGCGGCACAGGCCGCTGACGACCTTGGGATCGACTTCCTCGGAGAGATCCCTATTGAACCGGCGGTGCGCGAGGGAGCCGATAAGGGCGTCCCCGTGACGTACGGCGCACCAGAATCAACCTCAGCGGTGGCGATTGCGCGAATCGCACGAAACGTCGCTGCTCGAATCAGCGTTTTGCAAAGGATGGGTGTCTAACCCAGATGGTCTTGAATATTTTCCCGCGCGGGAAGAAGCCCGAAGTGGCGTCCGCGAAAGAAACCGTAGCCACGCTACCCGAACCGTCGCCGGAAGCGATGGAAAGCCTGGACAACGGGGCGGAGAACGGCGACGAGCCGAAGAAGCGCCCAACTCGTCGCGGATCCCGCGGCGGCCGCGGTCGCACTCGCGCCGCCGGCGCCGATGCGCTGGATGACGGCATCGAAGAGATCCCCGATGTGGTACT
>JBDUAL010000108.1:0-5988 GCA_040004685.1 Anaerolineaceae bacterium
CAACCCCGAGACTGTTTGCCAGACCAACGAGACCGCGTTTTTCGCGGCCCGGGAGCAGCAGCCGGGAGAAATGCGCCGTATCTATCCCCTCCGCAGGGAGGTGAATCCCTTCGCGCCGCAGGCAGCCAAGATCAAAATTGATGTTTTGGCCAACGACCGGGTCGCGCCCCGCAAAAGCGAGCAGTTTCTGGCCCGCCTCGGCGATCGTTGACGCGCTCTGAACCGCCGCATTAGTTACGCCAGTCAGCGTCTCAATGAAGTAAGGGATTTCACGGCCAGGATTGACCAGCGTTTCGAACACCTCGATCACCTCACCGTTTGAGCGGAAGCGAACGGCGCCGATCTCCGTAATACGGTCAGTTTCCTGGTCCAATCCAGTAGTTTCGAGGTCAAGAGCAACGAAGGTGTCAATCATGGTGAGAACATCCGTGCGAACCTTCGTAGTCTACCGGCCGAATGCGAGTGAGGCTATGGAACGGGCCGCTGAGCGGCATCGCGCCATATTTTCCGAAAAGCGCGACGGACTGTGTCGCGAAGCGGCCCGCATCTCCCTCCCGGGACGGAATCAGCGGGCGACAGGCCCGGCCGGGTTCAGTAGAATTCGCCACTACGGCTCGCGTCTATGTGATTGGAGAGTGGTGTCTGTGAAAGTCTACGCAACCGGCGAGATCCGCAACGTTGTGCTCATTGGCCACGGCAGCGTAGGAAAGACCACGCTCGCCGAGGCAGCGATGTTCGTCAGCGGCGGAATCAGCCGCTTCGGAACAATCGAGGATCAGAATACCCTCAGCGACTACGACGAGGATGAGCACAAACGCAAATTCAGCCTGAACCTCTCGATCGTCCCGGTGCAGTGGGAAGACCGGAAGATTAACTTCATCGATACGCCGGGCTACGCAGATTTCGTTTCCGAAGTGATCTGCGGCACGCAAGCAGCGGACATGGCACTGGTGGTTGTAGACGCGGTTTCTGGTCCGGAGGTGGGTACCGATCGCGTCTGGCAGATCGCCGAACGGGTGGGGCTGCCCCGTATGGTCGTCATCAACCGTATGGACCGCGAGAATGCCGACTTCGAAGGCGTGCTAGCGGCGCTCCGCCAACGCTGGGGACCGAAGGTAACACCACTTCAACTTCCGATCGGCTCGCACGACTCATTCAAGGGCGTAGTCGACCTTCTCCACATGAAAGCATACCTCGGCGAAGACGGAACGGAGATAGACGTCCCGGCCGAGATGATGACTGAGGCCGAAAAGCTCCGGGGCGAACTGATCGAGTGCATTGTGGAGACCGATGAGAACTTGATGGCGAAGTACTTTGCCGACGAAGAACTGAGCGAAGACGAGTTGCGCAAAGTGCTCCACGGCGGTCTCGATCATGGACTGATTATCCCAGTCGCCTGTGCCTCGGCGGCCAAGCAGATCGGCGTGCGGCAGTTGCTTCACAACATCGCCTTCAGCGGCCCATCGCCGCTGGACCGCGAGACGATTCACGCCGGCGAGGAGGATCTCGTGGCTGACTCCTCTGCCCCCGCCGTTGTGCTCGTCTTCAAAACGGCTGCCGACCCGTACGTGGGGAGGCTGACCTATCTTCGTGTGGTCGCGGGCACTGTGAAATCGGACAGCCACCTTTGGAACGTCAACAAGAATTTGGATGAACGCCTCGGCACTGTTTACGTGCAGAAAGGCAAAGAGCAGGAGGCCGTCGCTGAGCTTCGCGCCGGCGACATCGGCGTTGTCGCGAAGCTGGCACACACCCAGACGGCGGATACGCTCTGCGCGAGGGCGCACGTGGTGACGCTTCCCGAGATCGTCTTCCCGAACCCCGTTTACAGCATGGCGGTCCACCCCACATCCAAGGCGGGCGTGGATAAGCTCGGTCCGAGCCTGCAGCGGTTGCTCGAAGAGGACCCCGGCCTGCGGCTCAGCCGCGATCCGGCCTCCGGCGAAATTGTGCTGGCGGGGCTGGGAGACGCGCATCTCGATGTCACCATCGAACGACTACGGCGCAAGTTCAACGTCGATGTCGAACTGACTCTGCCGCGGGTGCAATACCGTGAGACGGTGGCGAAGCACAGCCGCGCGGATTACACCCACAAGAAGCAGACAGGTGGACACGGCCAGTACGCCCGTGTGCTTCTGGAGGTGGAACCGCTGGAACGCGGCGCCGGGTTACAGTTTAAGGAAAAGGTCGTCGGCGGCTCGGTGCCGAAAGAGTACATCCCGGCGGTGGAAAAGGGTGTGCTAGAAACGGCGCGTGGCGGGGTCTTCGCAGGCTACGAACTTACCGACTGCGCGGTCATCCTGGTTGATGGCAAGCACCACCCTGTGGACTCCAACGAGATGGCGTTCAAGATTGCCGCTTCTCAGGCCCTAAAGGAAGCTGTGACCGGCTCGACCGGGGCGTTGCTCGAGCCGGTGATGACGATTCGCGTGTTCGCACCGGACGCTCACGCCGGCGACGTAGTGAGCGACCTGAACACGAAACGCGCCAAGATTCATGGCATCAACCCGGAGGGCGGAATGAGTGTGATCGAGGCGGAAGTGCCGTTGGCCGAGGTGCAGCGCTACGCCAGCGATCTTCGTTCCATTACGCAGGGTCGCGGTGCATTTGAGCTGGGGTTCGATCACTACGGCGAAGTGCCATCACACATCGCGGCCAAGGTGGTTGCCGAGCATAAAAGGCAGATGGAGGCGGCCCACCTCGCCCACTAAGCGTTGGCGCCTGCCTGACACCGGCTTCAAGGCGAGTCGCTCGCCACGTTTGGGACTACGTTCTTGTGGGACAGCCCCGGCGACGGCACAGCACCTCCGGCCACTGAGACATCGATAATGAACACACCTCCACCACCGAGCAGCGGTTCGATGTAGACCTTCCCACTCATGCCCACGCCGGGCTTGAGCAAACTGGGATCGACTGTTATGACGAGTACACTATCGCTGCCCTTCTTAGCCAGCCTGGGCTTCGTGGCCGTCGATTGCTGAGTGACCACGTCAGTCTCAGCACCGATCGCCACGCTCCCGTCGATCGTCCGCGTCGAATCGCCGGGATGATGAACGACAATCCAATCAGCGGTGGTTCGCACCCGGAACGGTGCAATCCAGGTGCCGACGTTCTTCACAGTGACCACGCCGTTCGTGGCTACGCCGCTGCTGGTCACGCTCAGAGAAAGAGATGTCGGGCCGGTGTACTGTAGCTTGGGGTCGCCGAGAAACTTCGAGGCCAGGCCGATGCTTACGGGAGGTGTGGTGTCCACGTGAGTGGTTACTCCCCGCGCCGGGATCGTCGTCGGGTAGTCCATTTCGGGGCAGCCGCCACTGAACCCGCCATCCTGGCAATCCAGGAAGTGCTGAGGGCCAAAGGCCGCGGCCACGGCGACATCTCCGAAGTCAGGGATGACAAAGCCCTGGGGCATCCAGTAACGGTTCGCGGGCGTTACCGGCGGGATGGTTGGAGGGGCGATGACCGGGGGAGGTGGCGGGGGCGGCGGAGCAACATACTTCGTCAGGAATTGGTCAGCAGCCCAACCGATCGTGCCCTTGTTCGCACCTGAGGCGACCTTCACGTTCCAGAACGAATTGGGCCCACTAACCTGGGGCCCGCCGAGAATTTCGAGCTGCGTACCATCCTTCACGCAAGCCAACTCCGGAGTGCTTGGCGTGGCACGGATCTTCAAGCACTCGGGAGCCGTGCCCGTGACCGCCACCAGGTCCCCAACCGCGAACGGTCCACCGACAGCGGCGGCCGCGACACTTTCACCGGGGTTCGCCTGCGCGGTGACGACGGCAACCGGTTTCGCCGGGGGGTAGCGTAAACAGCCGTAGACGAGCTCGACGTAGGTGTAATCGCTGCGAACAAACGAACCGTAACCAGGCGCTGTCTTGTCGCCGCAATGCCAGACATCGCCACGCAGCGGGTTGCGGCTCGGATTGAGCGGGTGATTACTGAAGGCGAAACCGTTGTAGCTCCAAATGGCGTAATACCAGTCTTCAAGCGCGGCCGGGTCGCCAGTGCCAGCGATAGGGCGGAAGTTCGGGGCGCTGTTCCACTTGTCGGCGAGAATGCGCACACCCTCGGCGATGTTGAAGAGCGGATGCGTACCGATGACCGCCTGCCGTGCCGAGGGTACGCCGAATTCCAACGCTGGCGGTGCTGACGCATGGCCCATGCCGCTCGTGATCTGGCCGATGCCGTAGCCACAGTCCCCGGAAAGCAGCGTTGCACCGACACCGCCAAACGGAACGCTGCCGCTCGCGTTGCCCCACGCACCGGACGCAGATTCTACCCATGCAATTGATTTGTAGATGCTCGGGGGAATCGGCCGGGCGGTAGAGGCCGCAGTGCGGGCCGTTCGAGCGCCACTCTCCAGACCCTGGTAAGTGACATCGATGGTCTCTCCGCTTGAGAGCGTGTAGGCGGGCGGAATCGCCTTGCCGGCGGTCGCGAGCTCAATCGCCTCGCTGTAGCCCGTGACGTAGTCTTCGAGTTCGAACGTGTCGAAATCGAAGCCCCTAAAGGGCGCGTGGCAGGCCAGGTGATCCGCGCGGCCGTGCCCGAGGCTCAAGAAGGCGTAAGCGAACGCGGCTACGGAGAGCAGGGCGAGTGCCCCCGCGCGAGCTAACGTGCGGCCCATCCAAAGAACCTCGTGAAGTTCGGTACGTCAACGCGATGCGAATCGGCGACCAGTTGAAGCGTAGGCACACCGGACTGCCGAAAGCTGCTGCCTGTCCAGTGGGTGACGCTGAGTACCGAGCCATCAGGTGCGTACTCAAGCGGGACATCGAACCCTGGGACTGACTGCGCCTGCGCCTGCACACCGCCAATCTCCGAGGAACGGGCATAGTCGGCGGGTTCACGGCCGAAGGTGGCGGACGCTGCGCCAGGCTTCCACGCAGTGCCAAGCTCCTGTCCAGCGGGACTGGCGCTTGCGCTCTGCGCCTCGACGCCACGGGTTTCGCTGCCATCGACGTTGACGGTGCGGGCGAGGTAGCGCAGCCCGTTTTCCAGGTTGACCTCGACGAAAGCAATGCGAGAGCTATCAGGACTAAGGCGCCAATCGCGAGTGATCTGCTTACTCAGCTGAGCCCCGGCGGCGCCGTTCCGCCCCAGGCGAGAGCCAGACCCGTCGATCGTGACGGTGAAAAGCGCACCGCCGGAATCGAAGCCGATTGCATAGGCGCCGAGCGGCGCTCGAACATCGAAAAGCTCCACCGCTGCGCCGTCGTTCAGGGACACTCGCAGGAATCGCACATCAGGTCGTGCCTTGGCGGCATCCAGTTCGCGCGTCACGACGAGAGAGCGGCTATCGGGAGACCAGAGCGCTGTTTGGAGCGGACTGACTGCGTTGGCGAGGTGTTTCGTCGACCCAGACTCAAGATCAAGCACGAGGAGGGACGCTTCGGGCCGGGTTGGCGAGCCGCCGTTGACGGTCACGAGCGCAAGTTGGCGCCCATCCGGCGAAACCGAGCCACTGGCTGTGAATCCGCGAAGGTGGGGCACGCGGGCAACTTCCACCGGCTCCCCACCGCCAGCTGGCGCGACCGCCACCACGTCAAAATCGTCTTCGGGCCGGGCGACAACCGCGTAATTCCCGCTCGGTGCAGTCGCGAAGGCCGTCTTGGCTGCGCCGCTGACGCCCGCGCCGCTGACGATTGCAGCCGCGATCGGTATCACCGCGACGAAGGCCGCGAAGACGGTCGCTCCAATGAAGACGTACTGCAGGTGACTTCGTCCCGGTCTCGAATGGATGCTTATCGCCAAAGATGGTCTCCTGTGCGCCGCAACGCTATTTCAAATCCCGAACCCAGCCGAGGAACGTCGCTCCTGGCTCTTCCGAGAGCCGTGTCCGGTGGGCAGGGGTGACGAATTCGATTGACGGCGCGACAGCGCCAGTTCGGTCGTTTGTTGACGAATAGACAGCGCCCACCAACGTGGAGCCGTCTGGAGACCAACGTTGCGGAACAACGTAAGCGTTATCGTTGGGCGCTTCTG
>JBDUAL010000109.1:0-5970 GCA_040004685.1 Anaerolineaceae bacterium
TCGCCGGCATCCCCGGGCCGTCCAAGGTACTCGCTGTCGTCGATTCCTCACGGGACGCGGCGCGGCGCCAGTTCCGAACTACCTTGCCCTGATCTAGACGTCTTGCTGCCCATGCGCGGTTCTGGGCGTAATCTTGGCGAATGCGATACCCGATCGCTTTCGCAGCCGTGTTGCTCCCCGTCGTGTTTGCAGGCACATTCGCAGCCCGCACCAGTGGCTACGGCGAGGCTGCCACGACTGGCGGCGAACCAACGTTACCCGTGGTAGCGGCGGCAAGTCCCCCATACCGGCTGTTTGCGCCTTCAATCGGCCGCGACGCTTTTTACCCCGAAGTGAGCGTTTCGAACGCGAGCGCGTTCCAGGGTGGCGCTGTCATGGTGTCAGTGGCCAACGCTCGCTCGGGCACCGTCACGATTTTCGGGCGCAGCTACCCTTTGGCTTCGGATGGGGCGGGCGGACTCGTGGGCTTCGTCGGCTTCGGCACCGAAGACCCCGTCGGCGCCGCGACGCTGAAGATCGACCTCGTCGATCAGATCGGCGATATTCGCCTTTACACTCGGTCGATTGTCATGAAAAAGACGAACTGGACCGTGGACTCGTTCAACGTCCCGCCGCCACCGCCACCGGACCCAAACGCCCCACCACCGCCTCCGCCACCACCCGACGACAATCCGTTGTTGCCGAGCGTCTACGCGGGAGTGACGGCCAAGCGGTGGACTGCCGGTTGGCGACTTCCCCTTGCGGAGCCGAGTCTTGGGCCGTGCGATGCCGCACACCCGCCGGCGGTGGCCTGCGTTTCGGGATACTTCGGCGAGCAACGATCGATAAACGGAGGTCCAATTCAGGGTCACCACGGCGGAACGGACCTCGCCGCTGCGGCCGGTACGCCCGTTCTCGCAACCAACGACGGCACCGTTGTTATGAGCGGACTGTACGCCGTCCGTGGCAATCTCATCGTGATCGATCATGGCGCAGGCGTCTTTTCGCTCGTTGGCCACATGTCGGCACGAGTCAGCGCAGTGGGTGACACGGTCAAAAAGGGTCAGGTCATCGGATATGTCGGGACCACGGGGTTTTCGACCGGGCCGCACGTGCACTGGGAGGTCGCCGTTGGCGGCGTAGTGGTGGATGGCCTGCGCTGGCTCGACGGCAGCCAGGGATTCTGAGAGCGCGCTTCACCCTTTCCCCCCGGTGGCGCGCTGATAGGCCTTGTGGCAACCTGATCTTGGTGGACGATGGGAGCCGGTGGAGTTCCAGTTCGAGCGCCTGCGAGGACGTTTTCGCAGACGGCTGGCGGACACCGGAAAGGCTTTCCATCCCCGGATGAAGAACGCACAGCGCCTCGCCCTCGCGACCTGCCTGACCACCCTGCTACTGATCGCGATTGGCGCCTACGTCCGGGCCTCGGGCTCTGGGCTGGGCTGCCCTGATTGGCCCACCTGTCACGGCGGCGTAGTGCCCCCGGGGACTCGCCACTCCTTGATCGAGTTTTCGCACCGATTCTTCGGGTCAGTTGTTGGACTTCTGGTCATCGCCACGGCGGTGATGGCGTGGAAGCACTACCGTCACGCTTCGTTCACCGTCTGGACGGCTACGATCGCCGTCCCGCTGGTCGGCATCCAGGGCCTTCTCGGCGCTCTCACCGTAGTGAAAGAGCTGCCGCCAGCAATCGTCGCCACACACTTGATTACGGCCATGCTTGTCCTCAGCATCGAACTCGCCGTCCTGCTTTCGATGTACCTCGAAGACCCGAGGCGCGCGTCGCAGCTGAACGCCATCGTGACCGCTCCCACGCGCGGCGTTGGGCAACTGGCAATTGCAGCGGTCGCCTGGCTCGCCGCCGTGATGTGGATCGGCGGTTACATAGCCGAAAGCGGGGCGAGCACAGCTTGCAGCGGCTGGCCGACCTGTAACGGGGGCGTCCTCCCCACGAATGACTCCCAGGAGATCACCCACATGGTTCACCGCTACCTGGCCGGGCTCTTTCTCTTATTGATCGTCCCCCTTGTCGTCATCGCGTGGCGCTCCCGCGGCCACCTTTTCTGGTCTGGACGAATCGCGGTGGTGCTCGGGGCGCTCTACGGCGCGCAGGTGGCGGTAGGCGCGCTCAACGTCTGGTACACGTTCCCGGACCTTCTCACGGTAGCCCACACAGTCATCGCCGCTTCGATCTGGTTCACGCTGGTAGGCGCTATCATCCTCACGTTCTACGTCCCGTCTCGCGCCTTCCAGGCGAGACAGAACAATCAACCGGCAAAGGCGACCGTATGACAGCCGACGCGATCCCGTTCGCACGCGCCCAGATGGGGTCTGCCTTCCGGAACTACCTCTCGCTCACGAAGCCAAGAGTTATTGTGCTGCTTCTTATCACTACTGTGCCTCCGATGATCGTCGCTCAGCGCGGCTGGCCGGGAACGTGGCTGATCCTGGCGACGCTGATTGGCGGGACGCTCTCGGCCGGTGGCGCGAACGCGATCAACTGTTGGTATGACCGTGACATCGACGCCCTCATGAAGCGTACGCAATCGCGGCCGCTAGTCACCGGCGCGATCAACCCAGCAGCTGGCTTGACCTTCGGCATCGCCCTTGGCGCCATCGCGTTCATCTTCCTCTGGGCGACGACCACCCCGATGGCGGCAACGCTCTCCCTTTCGGCCCTCCTCTTTTATGTTTTCGTCTACACCTTCTGGCTGAAGCGTCGCACGCCACAAAACATCGTCATCGGCGGTGCGGCCGGCGCCTTTCCCCCGATGGTCGGCTGGGCGGCGGTGACTGGCGACATCTCGCTCGCACCGTTGGTTATGTTCGCAATCATCTTCTTCTGGACGCCTGCCCATTTCTGGGCCCTGGCCCTGCGGCTGCAAGGTGACTACGCGGACGCCGGCGTACCCATGCTGCCGGTAACCGACGGGCCGGAAGTGACGCGCATCCACGTGGTCCGCTACGCGGCGATGCTCTTTGTGGTCACCTTGATGCTGGGACCGGGCGGCGAACTCGGCTGGATCTACCTCGCGGCCGCCGTTGTCACCGGGGGAATCTTCGTCGCGAAGTGCTTCCAGCTCTGGCGCCGCCCCGCGTCGATCGAACCCATCGCCGTTTACAAGTATTCGATGCTCTACCTGGCGTTGCTGTTCGTTTCAATGGGCGTCGACAGCGCCATCCTGAGCTGACTGCGCGTCGATCGCCGCACCCTGGCTTTCGCTCGGCGTTGCCCGGGCCAACGCGGCCTCTGACTTACGGCGCGCCTGCGCACGATCCTGGCGTTTGGTCTCTAAGTCTTCAGCTTTCACCCAACTGGCGATCACGACGGACAGGGCGGCCAGGAACAGCAGGTCACCGGCCACCCACATGATGATGCCGGCCTGTTGTTGATCGGCGAGTGGCGATGGGCCCCAGGTGCGGCCGAGGGTCTCGTAATGCTTGTAAATGACGTGACTCGAACCGTAGATCGAGAGCGCCAAAAACGAGTTCTGCGGCATCTGGAGGAACACGTAGAGCACTCGGATTGGATGGTTCATGCGCCACGGGGTGGGGTCCAGGCCAATCGCCTGCCACCAGAACATCATCGCCGCGAGCAGGTAGATGAGATGCTCGAAGCGGTGAATCCAGGTGTTCTCGAGCGCATCGTCGTAGAGCGGTGAGTAGTGCGAGAGCCACATGGTAGCGGCGAACAGAAGCCACGCGACGACGGGAAAACTCACCGCTCGCACCACGCGGGAATGCAGGATCGGGAGAAGGACGTTCCGGCGCAACCGTGGGCTAGCGACCCGTAACGTCAGGGTGATCGGGGCTCCCAATAGGATCAGCGGCGCGGCAACCATCGTCAGGAGCAGGTGCTGCCACATGTGGACGGAAAACAGCACGGTGTCGTAACTCGCCGGAGGCGAAACGATGGCGAACGCCAGGACCGCGAACCCAGCGATGAAATAGCGAACGCGGCGCGGCGGAAACGGCGATTTCGGGTGCGCTCGATTCACTCGTCGAACGCCCCAGATGTACAACCATATCGAGCCGCCCGTGAGCAGTAAGAACAGTGGGTCCAACTCCCACCGCATCCATAGGTCGCTGAGGCGCGGCGCGGCGGCGTTACCATGCGCGAGCGCCAACTTCGGCGAGAGGGCGGCAGCCAGCGAAATCAGGACCGGTAACCAACGGCGCAGAGGCGGCATTGCATCCTTCTGGCAGACTCGCCGCTCCCGGCCCACCGTCGGAGTCTTGCACATCCGATCTTCCCGGACGAACGTTCGTGGCGGCTCCGTAAGAGGAGATTGCGGTACGAAATAACCTCCTTCAGAATGACAAGCCAGATTCACCGCTGGCCCTTTTCGGTTCCTTGACACCCGTTTGGGCCCGGGCTATAACTCGATTGCGACGCCGTTCACAACCGACCGCGACGCAGCGTGCCCCGCGCGTTCGGCGCGGCTCAGGGGGAACCAGAGGAATGCCCAAGTCCGGGATGCATCGCTCCGCGCGGCGCGCCATCATTCTCTTTTCGGTGGCTCTGCTAGCGCTTTCGGCAATCGCGTCGGCGTCAGCGGGTTTGGGCCAACCAGGCGGGATCACAGACGAAGCGCGTGATATGCATGCGCTTTATGTCTTCACCCTCGTCCTGGGCGCCGTCGTCTTCGTCCTGGTGGAAACCGCGCTGATCTTTTGTCTGATTAAGTTTCGCAAGAAGGGCGATTCGCTGCCCACGCAGATCCACGGCAGCAACCTCGTGGAGTTCATCTGGACGGGCATCCCGGTGATCATTGTGATTGCGCTCTTCAGCTACTCTTTCGTGGTTCTCCGCAACGTCGAACACAAGGAGAACCCCGCGAATCTCACCGTGAGCGTGACGGGATTCCAGTTCCAGTGGCAGTTCACCTACTGCCAGAACGACCTGGGACAGGGCGCGAACGCACCTGCCAAGACCAAAGACGACAAGTACCGGGGCCCTTGCACCAACGAAGCCGACGAATTCTCGATCATAGGCACTGCCAAGGATGAGCCCACGGTGGTCATCCCGGTGGATGAACCGGTCGAATTCACCCTCAAGTCCAACGACGTGATCCATTCGTTTTACGTCCGAGACTTCCTTTACAAGCTGGACGTGATCCCGGGGCGGGATAATAAGTTCACGGTGACGGCGCGGGAGGTTGGCACGTTTCGCGGCCAATGCGCCGAACTCTGCGGGCTGAACCATGCGCTCATGCGCTTCAAGATCGAGGTCAAAACGCGCGCGGACTTCGACAGTTGGACGGCCGAAAAGGCGGCGGCAAACAAAGCAGCAGCACGGACCCCTTAGGCGGTCCGTTTTTACGCCCGCAGCTCGCCAACCCGGGAGAGCAGCGGGACAGTCGACCTAGATTGGGCCGGTAGGCGGCTTCAGGAGGAACCATGGCCAGCATCGCGGTACCAAAGCAGGGCGACTATTCAAGGCCGGCGATCCTCGACTGGATCATGACCGTTGACCACAAGAAGCTCGGCATTCTCTACCTGTACACCTCGCTCTTCTTTTTCGCCGTGGGTGGCGTCTTGGCGTTGCTCGTGCGCACCCAACTGGCTGTAGCGGACAACAACTTCGTTGACAACCACGCCTACAACCAGATCTTCACGATGCACGCCTCGGCGATGCTCTTCCTTTTTATCATCCCCATCTGGGCGGGGTTTGGGAACTACCTTGTGCCGCTCCAGATCGGCGCGGTCGACATGGCTTTCCCGCGTATCAACGCGCTTTCGTACTGGCTGTTCCCACCCGCTGGGCTAATCATGTTTAGCGGATTCCTCGTCAGCGGTGGAGCGGCGCAGGCCGGCTGGACGGCCTACAGTCCTCTCGCCAAGACGCTCGGCACGGGCATGGACCTCTGGATCATCGGGGTGGCGATGATCGGCGTGTCATCGACCATCGGGGCGGCCAACTTCCTCGTCACCATGTTCCGCATGCGCGCCCCCGGCATGACCATGTTCCGCATGCCGATCTTTTGCTGG
>JBDUAL010000110.1:0-5956 GCA_040004685.1 Anaerolineaceae bacterium
GGGCGTCCGGGATGTGCGAGAGGAAACCCCGTGCGTTGGTCAGCAGGCTGGTGAAGATGCCTTCGATGAAATAGAAGCCGAGCGAGACGCCTACGGCCTGGCCGGCTGAACGCCATTGTGTGGCGAACGCAAGCGACATGAGTGCGAAGGGCAGGATGACGAACGAGGTGCGACCGGCGCTGGCAAAGATGTCAACGACGCGCGCCGCGGTGAACGAGCCGAATGGCAAGTTGTAGAGGTGGCTGAACCACGCGCTCGCAGTCATCGCGACGACAAAGCAGAGGGCGACCGTTAAAAGCGTGAAAAGCACGCTTGAGACCACCTTTGCGAAGATGAAGTGCCAACGTTTGACACCGCGCCCTGTGACCACGCCCACCGTCCGCCAGTCGTATTCGTTGCCCATCATGGTGCCGCTGAAGATGACGCAGACGAGCGTGGCGAAGAAGCGTTCCAGCGCAAATCCGTACGGGACGACGTTTTTGAAGGACATGCCCTCTTTCAGGGCCAGCAATCTCACGACTCCGTTGACGCCAGGGTCGGCGCCGTCCCGAATGCGGAGCCAAAGAATGACATAGAACAGTCCCGTCAGGGTCATCGCCGCCGCGAGCAGGATGTAGGTCATCCGGCGGTGAGAAACTTTGAACCACTCGGCGCGTAGAGCGTCAAACAAGAGCGGGTTCGCCAGTCAGTTCGAAGAACACGTCTTCAAGACTTGTCCGGATCGGGCGGATGACGGATGCGTACTGGCCTCCGGCGGCAAGCAGCCGGTTGACGGCTTCGCCCTGGTCGCCCGCACCCTCGATCAGGAACACGCCATCGAGGCGTGAGATGCTGGCGGCCCACTGCGAGCTTCGCAGGAGAGCTTCACTTGCAGCCATGTCCGGGACTCGAACCTCGAGGCGAGTGCGCGTACCGATAAGTTCCTTCGTCGTACCCTGCGCGACGACACGGCCTTTTTGGAAGATGGTGACGGAGTCGCAAACCTGCTCCACTTCGTACAGCAGGTGGCTGCAAAGGACGATTGTTCGGCCTTCCGCAGCGAGTTCCGGGATGAGAGCCCGCACCTCGCGTGTTCCCTGAGGGTCCAGCCCATTGGTAGGTTCGTCGAGGACGATGAGCTCAGGGTCGTTGAGAATTGCCGCGGCAATGCCCAGGCGCTGCTTCATGCCGAGTGAGTAGTTCTTAAACCGGCGATGCGCTGCCTCGGAGAGATTGACTCGTTCCAGCACCGATTCAATGGTGGCGCTCGTGGGGCCTGGCGTGTACTTCGCGAGCAGCTTGAGGTTGTCGCGGCCAGACAAATAGGGGACGAAAGCGGGCGTCTCAACCACCGCACCAACGCGCTTCAGGAGACTCGACGAGTCTCCGGACAGCGGTTTGCCGAACAGCTTGACCTCCCCCCGATCCGGCCGAGCGAGGCCAAGGAGCATGCGAACGGTGGTTGACTTGCCCGAACCGTTGGGACCAAGGGCGCCGTAGACGCGGCCCCGCTCCACAACGAGATCCACCTGATCGACCGCGATAACGTCTCCGTAGGCCTTGCGCAGGCCGTGAGCTTCGATCACATAGTCAGGCATGCCTGTGTCTCAAGGGAGGGGTTGTCACGGAGCGGTCGAAGCCTTAGCCGCAGTTTCCATGTCGCGTTCGAGAAGCTTGAAGTCTGCTTCTGGTATTTCGTGAAGGTTGCCCTGGTAGGCAAGCGTCCAGTTCGCGCGCGGCCACTTTTGGGTCCATTCGAAGCGATCGTGATAGGGCTCGGCGTCTGGCCAGTTGGATTCGTCTGGGGTGATCACCGGTTCGATGTTCGCGCGGTAGGGGTATAGCTCGTCTGGCTTCTTCGAGTTGCGCCAGATGCGCGTGCGTTCTTCCACAACATTCGAGGTGACTCGTGCAATCGCACCGAACTGTTTCTTCCCCGTGATGTAGAAGGCGAGCATGTCCCCGGGCACGATTTTGTGCGCCATAATCCGGCGGGTGCTCTTGAAGCCCTGCCGCGTGAAACCTAACTCGCGAGTTTTGTCGAACACTTCCGGTCCGCCGACAACGATCCAATAACGTGGCATATGTGTCTCCAATTCTGACAGACGCGGGGGAAAGACTGGGGTTAGCCTAGCGGGTTTCTGCGGAGATGACATTCGTTCCGTCGGCCGCGCACATCGGAATCGGCGGCTAAGACACGAGCCGCGGGGCCCAGCTTCCCGCATTCCCGCGAATGAGGATGTCTGTCGACAACCGCTCCACGACGATGTTGCTCAAACGAAGCGAGTCGGCGACCGTACGCACGCCTAAGCCCCCCAGGGCGGGGAGGCCATCGCGCCCGATGAGGATCGGCGCGAGGTACGCCCACACTTCATCGGCATGTTCGCCCGCAAGCAGCGAACCGAGGAGCGAACCCCCTCCTTCCACCCAGACGGAGCCGATATTCCGCTGTCCGAGCGTGGCCAGAAGTTGGTTCAGGTTGAGGCCGTCGCTGGCCGTCTCGCAGTCGATCACGTTGGCGCCGAGATTGGCTATCGCCTGTTTCCAGGCGCTCGGGGCGGACTTCGAGGTGGCGACGATGACCGTTCCCGGTCGACGGAACACCGTCGCACTTGCAGGGGTGCGGCCGCGCGAATCGAGGATGACGCGCACGGGCTGGTGCTGCGCCAATTCACCACCTGGGCGGGCGGTCAGCGATGGATCATCGGCGAGCACCGTGCCGCTGCCCGTCATCACGGCGGCCACCCACGCGCGCTGCTGGTGCGAATGGTCTCGCGCGGCTTCGCCGGTAATCCATTTCGAATCTCCATCGGCCGTCGCTGTCCGGCCATCGAGGCTGGCTGCGAACTTGGCAATCACGTAAGGGAGTCCCGTCTGAATGTGTTTCAGATATGGACGGACGAGCTGGACTGCCTCGTCCTCGCCGTCGCCGACTTCCACGCGGACGCCTGCGTCGCGAAGTATGGCAACGCCCCGCCCAGAGACTCGTTGGTCAGGATCCAGCATCGCGACCACGACTCGCCTGACGCCGGAATCGATGACCATCTGGGCGCAGGGTGGGGTGCGCTTGCCGTCGAACGGGCTGCACGGTTCGAGGGTCACGTAGAGTTCAGCGTTGAGCGCGTCGATGCCGCGCAGGGCCGCGGCCTCGGCGTGGTCTCCGCCGGGCGGCGCCGTTGCCCCTTCGCCGATTACTTCACCATCGCGCACAAGCACGGCGCCAACCCACGGGTTGGAGCTCGTTCGCCCGCGAACCCGCGTCGC
The DNA here is from genome assembly GCA_040004685.1 of Anaerolineaceae bacterium. Classification (GTDB taxonomy): domain Bacteria; phylum Chloroflexota; class Dehalococcoidia; order Tepidiformales; family Tepidiformaceae; genus PNKC01. The sequence goes on from JBDUAL010000110.1 coordinate 3,244, forward strand.
GGCAGCCAGCGCGCGTTGCATGAACGAAGAGAGGGCCACGGTTGTAGCTTAGCGGTTGACGGGAACGCGCCACCACATCGCGATGCGGCGGTCTACGGTCGCGTCAGCGGGCGATCAGGGGAGCCCCTCCGAGGTGGGCGCCGGCGTCGACGATCAGGATCTCCCCGGTGACCAGATCGGCGCCTTCCACGAACCAGACCGCTGCCTGCGCCATGTCCTCGGGGGTTCCTGCCTTGCGCAGCGGCGTATTGCGTTCTTGGGCAGCCTTCGCGGCCTCGTAAGTGTCATCCCCAAGTCCACCCCTTAGCCAGCGTCCCTGGATGAAGCCGGGGCAGATGGTGTTGACCCGGATCTCCGGCCCGAGCGCCCTCGCGAGTGACAGTGTCATAGTGTTCAGCGCCCCTTTGGAGGCCGTGTAGGCGATCGAACTACCCACGCCCATTACGCCCGCGATCGAAGAGACGTTGACGATTGCCCCGCGGCCCGCGGCTTTCATGTGCGGGGCCACCGCTCGGGTCATCTGGAATGGACCGATGACGTTGACTGCGTAGATTCGTTGAAAGTCGTCGGCATCCAGGCCCTCGAGGTCAGCGTGGGTGACGAACTGGGTGGTGCCGGCGTTATTGATGAGCGCATCGATCCGTCCCCACTTCGTGAATGCCGCCGCGGCCATGCGCCGACAGTCATCGTCTTTGGAGACATCTGCCTGGCAGAGAAGCACTTCTACGCCGAGCGCTTCGCAGGCGGCCGCAGACTTCCTCGCGTCAGCTTCGCTCTTTGTGTAGTTGATCACCACGTTGCAGCCTTTGCTCGCCAGCATCTTTGCCGCCGCCGCGCCAACGCCTGTGGCCGACCCCGTGACAATAGTCACTCCACCCTTGATCTCCATCGGTTGTCTCCGCCTTTTGGTTGTAGTGGGCGAAGTCTACCCTCGCCGGCCCGGCGCAGCACGTACGTGACTCGCCGCGCGAGACATCGTATAGACTGCCGCCATGTCCCGATGGCAGCGACACGGAGAACAACGCCCGATGCCGATTGGCGTTGAACGCGGCGCCGACGGCTTTTCCGCAGCCTGGGCGTTGGACCTTCCGGGTTGCTACGCGCTGATACCGCCAGGAATCGATGTGGTGGAGCGGATGAATATCGCTATGCTCGAGTTCACCGCCTGGGGACACCATCGAGCGGCTGACCGCGCGCTGGTCGCTGATAACCTCGCGGCTATCGTTCAGACGGTCGATACGGGCGACGACCTTCGCGGAGGCGACAGCAGTGCGTTTTTTATGCACGACGCCGAGCCTCCGGGGCCGAAAGAGTTCCCGCTCTGGGCGAATCCTCACGATCGCGCCCTCGACGAACTGCGCGATCTTGCGCTATCGCTTCCCGCGGTACTTCAGGACCACCGTCTTGACGTCCAGGGCCGCACGCTTATTGGCGTGGTACAGCACTGCACAGCCACCGAAAGATTCTACGCCAGCCAGCTCCGCGAAGGCGCCGTCCCGCCCGTGAAGGGTGGCCCCGACCCGACCCTTCGCGAGCTACAAGACGCGCACATGTGGTTGCAGCAAGTGCTCTGCGATGTGCCGGCGGCGCTGCGGGTGAAGCGCCCGTCGTCTGCCCTGCACGAGTTCGAAGAGTGGTCTGTACGGAAAGTGATGCGTCGATCCATCTGGCATCTTCGTTACCACACCTGGGAACTGCGCCGAGCAATTGGCGGGATTTGGCTCGATTGAGGTTCGATGCGTTTGACATGCGTTTACTGCTCGGAAACAATCGCCCTGCTTTTAGAAAGTGAGGCGCAACGGTGAAGGCTGCTGTCATGTATGGGGCAAATCAGCCCCTGGTAATCGAAGATGTCGAAGTGGATGAACCCCAGACCGGTGAGGTCGTGATCAAAACGGGAGCGAGTGGGGTCTGCCATTCGGACTTGCACTTCATGGAAGGCAAGTGGATGTACCCCACACCAGTCGTCCTTGGCCATGAATCGGCCGGCACGGTTGAGAAGATCGGCCCAGGCGTCACCAACGTGAAGGTCGGCGATCGCTGCGTGGTCGCATTCGTTCAGTCCTGCGGGAAGTGTGACCGCTGTATCACAGGTCGTCCGGTGCTTTGCTCGAATTCCATGTCCCTGAACCGCATGGGGCGCATCAAACTGAACGGCAATCCCATACCGCAGTTCGCTGGCATGTCGGCATTCGCAGAGTACATGTTGGTCAGCGCAAACGCCTGCGTCCCCATGCCGGACGGCGTACCAATGGAAGTCGCGTGTCTCGTTGGATGTAGCGTAATGACGGGCGTGGGCGCCGTGACCAACACCGCGAAGATCCCTGTCGGTTCGACCGTCGCCGTAATCGGTGCTGGCGGCGTAGGTCTGAACATCATTCAAGGTGCGAAGCTCGCTGGCGCCTCTCGAATCATTGCGGTCGACCTGCTGGAGAACAAACTTGCAGCGGCACGCGAATTCGGCGCCACCGACACCGTGGACGGTTCCGCAGGCGACCCGATCGCCCAGGTGCAGGCACTCACCGGTGGTGGCGTGGACTTCGCTTTTGAGGCTATCGGCCTCATGAAGACAGCCCAGCAGGCGTTCGAAATGGCGCGCCGCGGTGGAACCGCGGTGATCGTCGGCATGCTTCCGCTTGGCGAACAGCTGACGATCCCGAACGCAGCCATCAGCTTCCTCGGCGAGAAGCAGATCATCGGCAGTTACTACGGC
>JBDUAL010000111.1:0-5946 GCA_040004685.1 Anaerolineaceae bacterium
CACGAAGCGAACAGGCGCGAAGGCTACCTTTCGCGGGAGGCCGTTGCCGAGGTCGCTCGGGCATTGCGAATGCCGGGGGCTGAGGCGTGGGAGGCGGCCACTTCGTACCCGATGTTCCGTTTCGATGCCACGCCGCCTGAGGTGGCGTGCGGCGGCTTGAGTTGCGTGCTCAACGGAGCAGTGCCGTCCAGGGCGGCTTCAGGCGGCTGCCGATTCCGCTGTTTCGATGCACCCGTCGAGGGCCCCGAAGCGCCGTTTCCTGAGGAACGGGTGTGCCTCGCCGGACCGCTCCTCGCCGGTGACATAACAGATTGGCGAGGCCTTATCACTGCACAACGCCACGGACCAGAGGCGGCGCTTGACCTCATCGAGACGGCCGGTCTGCGTGGTCGCGGTGGCGCCTATTTCCCAGTGGCCACCAAATGGCGGGCGGCCATCGCGCAGCGCCGCCCAGTCGCGTTGGTCGTGAACGCCGAAGAGGGCGAGCCGGGCGTCTTCAAGGATCGCGCCCTGCTACAGCGCCGCCCAAAGCGATTCATCGAGGGCCTGGCGATCGCTGCCGCCGTACTGCGACCGACTGTCATCGTCGCGTTTGTGAATGGGGAAGCCACGCCGATGCGAGAGGCCCTGACGGCGGCGTTGCGGGTCTCACGCGCCCTCTTGGCTGTCGAGCCGTTGGTCGTGTCGGGTGGCGGTGGTTACGTCTTGGGCGAAGAGACGACGTTACTCAACGCACTCGAGGGCCGCAAGCCGGTACCGCGGTTGCGCCCGCCGTTCCCTGTTGAAAGCGGACTCTTTGGTATGCCGACCGTGGTGAACAACGTGGAGACGATCGCCCAACTCTCGGTGGTCTTTCGTGATGGCGCTCAGGCGTTCCGTTCGCTTGGCACGCAGGACTCACCGGGAACCAAACTCTTCAGCCTGAGCGGGCGCGTGAAGAGGCCCGGCCTCTACGAAATGCCGCTGGGAACGCCTTTGAGGCTGTTGCTGGACCAGGCGGGAGGGGCCGTGGAGGGTGAAGTCGTTGCTGTGCTAGCGGGCGGTCCCTCGGGCGGGTTTCTCCCCGCATCAGAACTCGATCGGCCACTGCTCCCCGGCCTGATGCACTCGACTGGCGCGGTCGCGGGATCCGGTGGGATGGTGGTGCTTGATTCGAGTTCGGATCTGCGCGCCGCAGCGTTGGCGATGGCGGCATTCAACGCGGATGAATCGTGCGGTAAGTGCACCCCGTGTCGCGAGGGGCTACCGCGGCTCCTGGGCGCGTTGCGAGGCTCGGAACTGGGAATCGGGATGGACGACCTGCTGGATGTTCTTGGGCTTGCCTCGCTCTGTGGACTGGGACAGATGGCCCCGGGGCCGATCCGTTCCGCGCGACATTTTTGGCCGGAGATGTTCGCATGACGCTGCTCGTGAATGGGACGGAGTTGCCGGCGGTAGGTTCACTTCTGGATACGCTCCTCGCAGCCGGGATCGAGCTGCCGCATCTCTGCAAGGACGACAATCTGCCGGCCATCGGCGCCTGCCGGACGTGCCTCGTGGAGGCGGACGGCCGAATCGTCGCTGCCTGCGCCACGCCCGCGGCAAGTGTGAAATTGATTGAGAGCGAAACCGAACGTGTGAGAAAGCTGCGAGCGGGGGTGCTCCACCTCACTCTCGCGATGCAAACAGACGCGACCCCCGCCGGACGTGGCGGCCCGCTCGCGGGAACTCTGGCCGAAGCTGTTGCGCGCCAGGGCATCGGAGACAGTCTGGTTAGACACATCAGCGGCCAGGCGGAGGACGCTTCGAACCCATTCTTCAGCTTCCACGAGTCAGCGTGCATCCTGTGCGGGAGGTGCGTGTCGGCGTGTCAATCGTTGCAGCACATCAGCGCAATTGGGCTGGCGGGGCGTGGGGCTGTTACAACGGTTACCGCGGGTGCGGGAGTGACCTTCCGCGAGTCCGAGTGCACCTCATGCGGCTCTTGCGTGGCGGCGTGTCCCACGACCGCGCTCCGCCCGAAGTCTGGAGTCATCCGATGAATCACCGCACCGAGAGCACCTGCCCTTACTGCGGCGTGGGTTGCGGAATCGTCCTCAACACTGACGATTCCGACCAGATTGGATGGGTCGACGACCAGCCCGGGAACCTTTCGAGCGACGGCATGCTTTGCGTAAAGGGCCGGTTCGGGACGACCTTCGTGAACCACGCCGACCGCCTAACCACACCGTTAATTCGCCGAAACGGGACGCTTGACCGAGCAACCTGGGACGAAGCACTCGACCTTGTGGCCGAACGCTTCCCGGAGTTTCGTGGCCGCTTCGGCAGCTTCGCTTCGGCGAAGGCGACGAACGAAGACGCCTTCGTCCAGCAGAAGTTCGTCCGGCTGGTGATGGGCACAAACAATATCGACCACTGCACACGGCTCTGCCACTCACCCAGTGTTGAGGCGATGCTCCAGCAGTTCGGTAGCGGGGCGACGAGCAACTCGTATTCAGACTACGAGGCGGCGTCGTGCCTTGTGCTGGTTGGTTGCGATCCGGGTTCGAACCATCCAGTGATCGCCTCCCGGATGCGAAGAGCGATAGACAATCGCGGGACGAAGCTGGTCGTCGTCAACCCGCGACGGATCGACATGTGCGACCGGGCGACGATCTTCCTGCAGCCGCGCCCTGGAACCGACGTTGCGCTTTTCACCGGAATGGCGCGGGCAATTCTTGACGCGCGGATGGAGAACCGGGCGTTCGTGCAGAGCCGTACTGAAGGGTTCGCGGAATGGCTGGCGGCACTTGACGGCGTCACCGTTGAGGAGTGCGCGGAGACGTGTGGCGTCCCCGCCGTGGATCTCCGCGAGTCGGCGTTGCTCTACGCCCGACCCCCTGCGCTGGATGCGACCGAACCGGGTAGCTGCATGGTCTGGGGGATGGGTGTTACCCAGCACACCAACGGCACAGCCAACGCGCATTCGCTGTTGAACCTGGCACTGCTGACCGGACAGCTGGGGCGGCCTGGGTCAGGCGTTTCGCCTCTGCGTGGACAGAACAACGTGCAAGGCTGTGGCGACGCCGGTTGCGTGCCGGATTCGCTGCCAGGCTACCAAACGTATAGCCACGAGGCGCTGGCGCCGTTCGAGGAGCTCTGGGGAAGTGGTCTACCATCGGTTGAGGGAATGAAGGCTACGGACATGATCGAGCGCATCGCCCAGGGCGACATTCGCGCGATGTACATCGTCGGCGAGAACCCATTGCTCGGCGAGCCGAATCTGCACCACGCTACCGAACTCATTCAATCGCTGGACTTTCTCGTGGTCCAAGATCTGTTCTTGCACGAAACGGCGCAGCTTGCGGATGTTGTGCTACCAGCCTGTTCGTTCGCGGAGAAGGATGGGACATTCACAAACAGTGAACGTAGGGTGCAACGCGTTCGCCGGGCGATTTCACCGATCGGTGAAAGCCGCCCAGACTGGGAGATCATCGCTGACCTTGGGCGGCGGATGGCTCCTGCTGCGGGAGTCGATTCGCGCCAGTTTGCGTACACCTATTCGAGCGACGTGTTTGATGAAATGGCTCGCCTGACGCCTTTCCTGCGCGGGCTAAGCCACGGCCGGTTGGATCGCGAAGGTGGGATTCAGTGGCCGTGCCCAACTACCGACCATCCCGGGACGCCTTTTCTCTACGAAGAATCGTTTCCGCGGGGCCTGGGGAAATTCATCCCGGTGAGGCAATCAGCGATGGCCGAAGAGCTTCCCGACGCCGAGTACCCGTTGGTCATGAACACCGGCCGAGTGCTCTACCACTGGCACGGCGGGACGATCACGCGCCGCGTGAAAGGCTTGATGGAGAGCCTGAGGGAGCTGCCGATCGCCATTCATCCCAATGACGCCGCTGCCGTAGGCATCGCCGATAGTGACACGGTGGTGCTCTTCTCGCGCCGGGGCCGGGTCTCGGGAACGGCTGTAGTCACGGACTCGGTGCGGCCGGGAAGCGTGTTTGTGCCGTTCGTGAAGCTCGGTGAAAGCGCGGCGAACTTTCTCACGAACAATGCTTACGATGAGGTCTCGCGGATCCCGGAGTACAAGGTTTGCGCGGTGCGGGTTGAGAAGCGCAGAGAACGTCGTCGCGATCGCGAAGGAAACGCGAATGACGGCGACAAAGCTCCTACTGGCGAGCTGCCCACTGCTTCGCGTGATACGTGATTACGAAGTCTGCGCCGGCGCGGCGGATGCTTGTGAGCGTTTCATCGACCGCCCTTGCTTCGTCCAGCCAACCGTTCTGGACGGCGGCCATGAGCATGCTGTATTCACCGCTGACGTTGTAGGCGGCGACGGGAACGTTCACCGCGTCTCGAACCTGGCGGAGCACGTCGAGGTAGGGTAGTGCTGGCTTCACCATCACCATGTCGGCCCCTTGGGCCAGGTCCGTCAGCACTTCGTCCATCGCCATTCGGCCGTTGGCTGGGTCCATCTGGTAGCCGCGTCGGTCGCCGAATGCGGGGGCGCTGTCGGCGGCCTCGCGGAACGGGCCGTAGAAGGCGCTTGCGAACTTCGCTGCGTACGACAGAATCGGTGTCTGGGCGAACCCGGCCGAATCGAGCGCCCGGCGAACCGCGGCCACGCGACCGTCCATCATGTCGCTCGGCGCGATGATGTCGCATCCGGCTTCGGCCAGGCTGACCGCGGTTTCGGCGATAAGTGGCAGGCTCGCGTCGTTGTCCACCTGTCCGTCGGCGGACAGCAGGCCGCAGTGGCCATGAGACGTGTATTCGCAGAGGCACACGTCGCCTACCACCAGTAACTCGGGGTTGGCGTCCTTCAGCCGGGCGACGGCCTGTTGGACAACGCCGTCGCCCGCCCACGCGCCGCTTCCTCGCTCGTCTTTCGATGTGGGCAGACCGAACAGCAGCACGGCCGGCACTTTCAGCCGGATCAGGTCTGCTGCTTCAGCACGCAACGAACCCATGCTCAGCCGATCCTGACCGGGCATGGAGCTGATCGGTTGGCGATCAGCAATGTTGGCATCCACGAAAAGCGGGTAGACGAGGTGCTCGGAAGAGAGTTCGGTTTCCCGTATCAGGCTTCGGAGTGCGGCGCTTTCGCGGAGCCGCCGATGGCGCTTGAACTCGGTCACTTCCATGGTTTCGAGTCTATCACCAAGCGACCGAAACGCCGGGACGATCGCTGTTATTCTGGGGTGGATGGAACGACGCCTTCCACCTCAGTATGACGGCTGGCAACAACACGCAGCCGCGTTTCGTCGCCAGCCGACACAGGAGCTGGTGAGCGAGATCCAGGACGGTTCACCGGATCGGCGTCTCGCGGCGCTTTCGGTGATCGATCTGAGCGAAGTGGCGCCGTTGACGGTTCAAGACTGGATCCGGACGCTGCCGGACGCTGAGACAAACGAGCTCGCCGGCGCAATCCCGGTGCAGCGCGTTCACGGGAGCTGTCACGACGACCTTCGCTGGATGGAGGTCGCCCGCCTGGGTTATGCGCGGCGGCGGCTGCCAACGTTCCTGGTCATGCTGTTCTCTTCGCTTGAAGCGCTGGAGTCGCGGGGCTGCGCGGAGACTGCTGGAGCGTGGGAGTCGGTAGCGGATTGGCTCGGCGAAGTCTATGACCAGCTGCAAAGAGCCAACGACGAAGAGGCGTTGAGCGACGTTTCACTCTTCGTTTTCGAGAACTACCTGGATCGAGACGCACTTTTCGAGGCGTTCTGCGGCATGGTTGTTCGTCACGAGGAACTGGCGCGGCGAGTGTCTTCGAACCCCTCACTGCTGCTGTCAGACCTGTCCCTCGAGCAGCAGCGGCTGGTGCTCGAAGAGTGCGCCGCCAATGGCGGCCGCCCGCTCCGCGAGTCTTGGACCGCGCTTCACGGGCCAGTCTGAGGACAGGAGGGAAGAGCCGGTCCCGACGGGTTTGCTGCGGTTGTCCCAAGTATCGAACACATAGGCTTCGGTAAGCAGGCCGAA
>JBDUAL010000112.1:0-5907 GCA_040004685.1 Anaerolineaceae bacterium
GAGCCCGCCAACGACCGTTCCTGCGCCTATAAACAAAAGGTTGGTTGGACTGATCCTGTCGAGGACTGTTGGGCCCCGTGTTGAGGCTCGGGCAGGTGTTGCCGCTTTGGGTTTCGACTTGCGCCGCGCTGTCGAGATGGAAATTGGCTCACGAGCGCCTGAACTCGCAGCCTCGGGGGCGTCGGTGTCCAGCTTGGCGAGGATCTCTTCGATCTCGCGTTCGAACTTATCGGCCATTCGTCTACTCCAAAACCACAGTAGGCGATCGGCAGAGGTTCGTCGATGGTGAATCGTTTTATCCCGCGCCCCGTGCCTTCTCTCTGAACCTTCGAACAGGGGGCGGACAGAACGCCGACGTTGGGAGCATAATTCCGCATCTTGTGGATGGCCGTTGCATTGGCGCGGCCGGACGAGGGTTAGGGCAGAGATGATGCGTGAAGAGATCTCAATTGAGAACGAGCCCGAACGCTGCGTTGCGCTCGGACGGGGTGACATCGAAGAGCGGTTGGAGCACGCGAAATTCACCTATACCTCCGCGCTCGCGCCGCCGGTGCCCCGGGCGCGACCGTTCCTCATTGGGAAAGCGACCCTTCAGCCGCTTTTCGATCGTGTGCTCGGCAAGAATCACCTCTCCCGCGGGCGCTACGAACCGGGGACGGTCTCGGTGTTGCATACGCACAATTCGGACCAGTACATCATCGTTACGGGTGGAGTCGGAACGGTGAGCACCCCGGTTGAGACGCACCACCTGGTCCCCGGGATGGTCGTCTGGATTCCCCAGGGGGAGGCACACATTCACGCTGCCCAGGAGGGCGTGGCTCTCGAGTTCGTGTTCCTTGCTGCAACCGGACACTCCTCGGACATCGTTGAATAGTTAAGAGCCGAACGCGGCCCTGGCTTCCGGCAGTACCCGCGCTGCCCATCGCGCGTAAAGCTCGCCAGACGGATGAAGGCCGTCTGGCGCTGTGAGCGCGGGATTGGCCGCCGCTTGCCGCGAATCGGCAGAAATGTCCACATAGCGGGCGCCAGCACGGTCGGCTTCGTCCCGATTGATGGCGTTGAAAGCGTCAATTTCGCGGCCAATCAGCGCGCGATCACGGCCCTCCGCGAACGGCGTCGCGCCCCAATCCGGAATGCTTAGAACGATGACGCGGGAGGCATTCCCTCCAGCGAAACCGATCGCCTGCTCGATCAAACCGTGGAACTCCTCGCGGTACTGTTCGCTGGAGAGGCCGCGGTACTGGTTGTTCACGCCGATCAGCAACGAGACGAGATCGTAAGGCCCCGCCGGAGCATCTCGCCTGATCCCGCCTGCGAGATCCGCGGTCGTCCAGCCGGTCCTTGCGATGATCTGTGGCGCGCGCATTTCGATGCCTTCGGCGGCCAGCAACGTCGCTAACTGCGCGGGCCAGCGGTCTCTCGCCGTCACGCTTTCACCGATGGTGTAAGAGTCGCCCAGGGCAAGGAAGCGACGGCCTTCGGAGTTCGTATTCACGCGTGCATCATCGCCGCTCCCTGCGCAGGCCGCGATCGGAAGGGCGCAGAGCAGGAGCAGTACGGCACGCCACACGCAATGCACTACGTCTGGCAGCGAGGCTCTGTTCACCGCTAGAGCTAAAGCTCGGCCTTTACCTTCTCCGCGAGTAGCCGCGTGAACCCGACCGTGCTCGCGATCTCATCGACGCCGGCTTCACGGATCGTCTTTACGCTGCCGAACTTCTTGAGCAACGCCTTCTTCCGCTTTGGCCCAATCCCCGCGATGGTGTCCAGCGCGCTCTGGATCGATGACTTTGCGCGCACCTGGCGGTGGAACGTGATCGCAAAGCGGTGCGCTTCATCGCGGATCCGCTGCACCATGTAGAGCGCTTCTGAGCCTCGGGGCAGGACGATTGGGTCGTCTTCGCCGGGCACAAAGAGTTCTTCGAAACGCTTCGCGAGGCCAACCACGGGGATGTGGTGCACGCCCATTTCACGCATCGCCTGAGCGGCCGCTGCCAGTTGGCCTTTGCCTCCGTCGATGATCACGAGGTCCGGCAGGTCCCACGCATCATCGGGCGCGGAGTGTGCGACCGGGACGCCGCCATCACCGCCGTGTCGGTCGCCCGGTTGGGGCTCGGCTGGCAAGACCACCTCAATCCGCTTGAAGCGTCGCCGCATGATCTCGGCCATCGTCGCGAAGTCATCCGCACCGACTACCGTCTTCACCTTGAAGCGCCGGTACTGTTGGTTCGCGGGCTTGCCATCAACGAACACCACCATGCTGGAGACAGGGCTCGTGCCCTGAATGTTCGAGTTGTCGTAACACTCGATGCGGTGGGGGATCTCAGGAAGCGAAAGTTCTTCGCGAAGTTGATCCAGCGCCTGTTGCGTCTTGTCCGCGTCTGCCAACCAACGCACCCGCATCATGTCGAGCGCTTCCTTGGCGTTTTCGGCGGCCAACTCCACTAAACGCTTCTTCTCCCCGCGCTCCGGTACGCGCACTTCAACTAGCCATCCGCGCTTCTCCGAAAGGAGCTCCTCGATCGTTTCCCGCTCGTCTGGATCCATCGGTACGGCCACCAACTTGGGGATGTACTGCGCGCTCTCATAGTACTGGAGTAGGAAGTTGCTGAGCACCGCGCCGTCGGACTCGTCGGTGGTACCTTCGACCACGAAGTTGTCGCGCCCAATCATTTGCGTGCCGCGAACGAAGAACACCTGCATGCAGGCCTGATCGCCGTGGCGTGACATTCCGAAGATGTCAATGTCTTCGTTCTTCGTGGTCGAAATCATCTGCCGCTCGACAGTGCGTTCGATCGAGCGGAGCTGGTCGCGAAGCATGGCCGCCCTCTCGAATTCCATTTTTTCGGAAGCGTCCTCCATCTGTCGCTTCAGCCGACGCAGGACATCGTCAGACTTCCCTTCAAGGAAAAGAAGTACCTGCTGGATCACCTCGTCATACTCATCTTTCGTACAGAAAGCGGTGCAGGGCGCGATACAGCGTTTGATGAAGTAGTCAAGACAGGGGCGCGCATCCCTCCCGGTAATCTCTTTCGTGCACGAACGCCAGGGGAACAACTTCTTCGTCAGATCCAGCGTGTGCCGTACAGAACCAGCACTGGCGTAAGGGCCAAAGTACCTTGCCCCGTCCTTCTCGATCCGCCGCGTGATGTAGACCCGCGGCCAGGGATTCTGAACGTCCACCTTCAGGTACGGGTACCGCTTGTCGTCCTTCAGGCGAATATTGAAGAACGGCTGGTGGCGCTTGATGAGTGTGGCTTCAAGGATCAACGCCTCACCTGCGTTGCCGACAACGATGTACTCAAAATCTTCGATATGACCACGCAACGCCCTCGTCTTCGGCTCCATCCCGCGGGCAGATCCGAAATACGAACGGACGCGATCCTTGAGCTTTGCTGCCTTGCCGACGTAGATCACCTCGCCCTTAGCGTTTCGCATGATGTAGACGCCGGGCCGGACGGGTAGTGCCCCCAGCTGTTTGCGTATCTTCTCGGAGATGGTGGAAGCGGCCATAGTGCCTTCCCAGTGTACGGGGAAGAGGCGGCCCAAACGCGATGCCCGTGCCTTACCTTGGGGATAATCGAAAGTGCCCAGTTCCTAGGTCTGCGGCTGAAGGTTGGGGCGGCGCTCGCGATGGATCGCGTTACAGTGGTTCGAGCGGTCCGGCGCGAGTAACAACGGCCCGCTCTCGGCCCGAGGGCCTGTGCACTACACTGCCCTCAGTTGACCGCCCGCAGGAGACGAAAGCATGAGCTATCCACTGGAAGGCGTCCGCGTATTGGACATGTCGCGCGTCCTCGCAGGGCCGTTCGCCGGCCGCATGCTCTGCGACCTCGGCGCGGATGTGGTGAAGGTGGAGCCGCCGGACGGCGATGTGACGCGCTCCTGGGGCGCCAATATTGGCGGGAACCCTGGCTACTACCACCAACAAAACGTTGGCAAGCGGGATGTCTGCATCGATCTCGGTCGGCCGGATGGACCCGAACTCATAAAAGCGTTGGCGTCCCGCGCCGACGTGCTCATTGAGAACTTCCGGCCGGGGATCATGAAGCGTTACGGGATCGACTACGCAGCGCTTCAGCCTCTCAACCCGCGCCTCGTGATGCTCTCGATCTCGGGATTCGGTCAGGCCGGGCCCGAGTCCGAGCGCGCCGCTTACGCACCGATCATCCACGCCGAGTCCGGCCTGGTAGCCCGCCAAACCCGGTGGGGACAGGGGATCCCTTCCGATATCGCCGTTTCGATGGCAGACACTAACGCGGGGCTGCACGGGCTCGTCGCGGTTCTTTCGGCACTGCTGATGCGCGACCGAACGGGCCTGGGCCAGCACATCGACATGGCGATGATCGACGCCACGTTGGTGACCGACGACGCTCTCCACTTCGGTCTCGAAGACTCGGAACATACCAAGCTCCTGCAGAGCGAGGTGTGGGACACCGTTGCCGGCGCGGTGCTCATATCAGCAGACTTCCGCCACCTCTGGAAGCTCCTAACCAGCATGTTCTCGGTAGTGGATCCGTCGCCGGGTTCCGCGCCGTTTGCAGAGAAGGTGAGACTGCGCCGCGCCACGGCTCAGGCCTACTTCAAAAACTTGCCTGACGAAGCGGCTTTCGTTGCCGCTATGGACAAGATGAACACTGCCTGGGGCCGGGTCCGGGAGAGCGCCGATATTCGTGAACAGCCCACCGTCAAACATCGCTCCACGATCATCCAGGTGGACGATCGTGCGGGCGGCAAGCGGCCAGTCGTACAATCGCCGTACCGCTTTTCCGATGCTGAGAGCGGTGTTCGCGGTGGTGCGCCGTGGAAGGGCGAGCACAATGCGCCAGTCCTGCATGACTGGCTCGGCCTCGGCGATGCCGGGGTTGCTCGCTGGCGGGACGCACTCATCGGGCCGGAGTAGTCACCGCACTTGTCCATTCGGCGCGCGTCCCGCCACCATGAATCGCATGCTGAAGTTCATCCTGATGGTGGTTGTCTTGTTCACGCTCTCGGGGGTCTTGCTCGCGCGGCCCGAGCCTGCTCCTGCCTCCGAGTTCCCCCAGCGAGCTATCCTGCCGCTTGTTGCCCGCGATGCGGAATCGGCTGCGCCCCTGGCGACCGCCACGCGCCGACCCCCACCGCCACCCGGGCCGGGCTATTGCGGGCCATCGCTCACGGGATCCCCCTCGCCGCCAAACGCAATCTTCGGCCTTCTCACCCTTGGCTCCGTGCAGGCGCCCGCGGAAACGCTCGTCACACTGACATTCGATGGCCAGCCCGGAGTCTCGGAGTACACCGTCGCCGCGGGCGGGTATCGCGTCTTCTATGCGGCTGGCGGCCAGGGCCACGAACCGCGCTGCATCAACGAGGTAGGGTCCGAACTTGGGCTGTTGATAAACGGTGTCCCGATTAACGTGGGCGTGAAGGTTGGCGACGAGGCCGCCCGGCCGGCCCTGAGATTCGACGTCTCTGTCAACTGATGCCATTACATGCGGCTTCGCGAAACGTGGACGAGAGTCGCTTCAACTTTGGGTGTAGCGGAACCCGGTTCGTAACCCGGATGCTGGGCATCGCCTGTTTCGCGAACCGTGTTCCGTAGCCGTCTGCAGACAGCAGGGGTAGGCTATTTACATGGACTTCACCTTTCCGCAAGAGACTGAATCGTGGCGTGATGAACTGCGCGCTTTCCTCAAAGAAGAGCTCCCGCCCGGATTCGAAGGTGATGACGATTTCTTCGACAACGAAGACCAGATGACGTTCGCTCGCCAGTTCTCAAAGAAGCTGGGACAACGCCACTGGTTCGCCCCTGCTTGGCCGGAGAAGTACGGCGGGCTGGGGAAGTCCGCGCTTGAACAGATGATCTTCAACGAAGAACTCGCCTACCACCGTGCGGTCGGTAGCGAAGACGTGGCCTTCGACATGGCG
>JBDUAL010000113.1:0-5892 GCA_040004685.1 Anaerolineaceae bacterium
ATCGACCGCGTCGATGATGATCGACTTGCCGGCGCCGGTCTCACCCGTGAAGACGTTCAGTCCCGGTCCCGGTTCAATAACGACCGAACGGGCGACCGCAAAGTCCGTTATATGAACCCGTTCAAGCACGCTGCTGGTTCATGGTGCTGGACATCTGAAACTCGAGCTTTTCTGCCAGGTCGGAATAGAACGATGAGGGCTCCCGGAACCGCACGAAGCGCGTCGTATGCTCGCTGGCCCGCACTCTGACGCGAACGCCGGTGCTGACGGGCACATCCTCCTGCCCATCGACGCTGACGATCGCACCGTGATCTGAAGTTACTTCGATATCTACTTCCGATTGCGGCGGTAGCACCAATGACCGTCCCATTGCCAGGTGGGCCGAGACCGGGGTCATCACCAGATGGTGCTCGGTCGGCGCCATGATCGGACCGCCCGCGGCCAGTGAATAGCCTGTGCTCCCGGTCGGCGTGGCGACGATGATCCCGTCGCAACGGTAGAGCGCGAGGCGGGCGCGGTCCACCTTCACATCGACGTAGATTGGTCGGCCGGGCGAACGCCGACTGATGACGATATCGTTCAGGCCCTGATAGACGACCACCGGGACCTGCTGCCCGTCCGCGATTTCGCCGCGAACCATCATCCGCTCCTCAAGCCGCCAGTCCTCGGCGACGATGCGCTCGACATGGTTGAAGCAATCGCGGGGGCTCATATCGGTCAGGAAACCCAGGCGGCCCATATTCACGCCGAGGATCGGCACGGGGTGGGGCACTGTTATTCGCGCAGCGCGTAACACCGTCCCGTCTCCGCCGATGCAGATCACGACTCCGGCGTTCTCGATTTGGCAGGCGCTGAGGTCGCCCCACGCATCGGCGACCACCGCCTCTACGCCCTGGCGGACGAGCTCCAGCGACAGCTGGTTCGCAAACACCATCGCTCCTTCGCTGGAGGGATGGTGGACGATTACCGCGCGCTTCAGCATGGTTGCCGGCTGGCTGGCGTCGTTAGATGCACGAGGAACTCCACATTGCCATCGCCGCCGCGAATTGGCGAGGCAATGATGCCACAGATCGCCCACCCCTCGCCCGTTGCCCAAGCGACAAACTCATCACAAACGCGCTGGTGAACGCGGGCGTCCTTGATCACGCCGCCGCGGGGCACGGCGGCGGGCCCGGCTTCAAACTGGGGCTTGAGTAGGACGACGCCGGGCGTGGCCGTCATGAGTCGTCCGGCGACGGCCGGGAGCACTTTTCGCAGCGAAATGAACGAGAGGTCCGCGACGAAAAAGGAGATCGGCCGCACCTCAGGCAGGTCACGCGCGTTCGTGCCTTCCAAAAGCGTAACGCGCGAGTCGTTCCTCAGCTTGGAATGCAGCTGGGAACGGCCAACATCCACCGCAAGTACGTTCGCCGCGCCACGCTGGAGGAGACAATCGGTGAACCCGCCAGTCGATGCTCCAAGGTCCATACAAGCGAGACCACGGACATCCAGGCCGAAATCGTCCAGCGCAGCGTCGAGCTTCAGGCCACCGCGGCTCACGAACCGCTCCGGCTCGGTGACGACGATGGGCGCATCGGGTGGGAGCATGGTGGCGGCCTTCACAAGGATGATCGTTCCAACCCGCGCCTGACCGGCCATGATCAGGCGTTGGGCAGCTTCGCGGCTTTCAGCCAGCCCTTTCTCCACCATCAGCCGGTCGGCACGCATCCTCGTCACCCGCGAAATGTAGCAGGTGTGGCCCCGCCTTGATCGAGGCGATTTAGGCCCTACGCCGTCCTCCTAGTACGCTATCGCCGTGTCACCCCAGGATCGTGTCCGCGCCGCCCTCTGCGATCTTGGCCTACCCGGCGAGATTTCCGAAATGGATGCCAGCACCAGCACCGCACAGGAGGCGGCAAACGCCTGCCAATGCGAACTTGGCCAGATCGTAAAGACCCTGTTTTTCTTGGCTGACGGACGGCCAACCGTGATCCTCGCGGCGGGCGACCGCCACGTGGACACGGCTCTGCTGGCTCAGTTGGTGGGTATTGGCCGGAAGAAGCTAAAGATGGGCTCCCCAGACGAAGTGCTGGCCCACACCGGGTTTCCTATCGGGGGAGTTTCGCCAGTTGGGCAGCTCAAACCCAGTGACATCGTCGTCGATGACAGCCTGAAGCGGTTTAAGAACGTCTGGGCGGCGGCCGGCGCAGGCAACGCCGTCTTCTCCGCCAGCACCGAGTCGCTCGTAGCAGCCGTGGACGGCCAATGGGCCACGGTGACACGGGCAGCCGAATGACCGGTGCTGTCAGCAGTCGGAATCCCGCGCTGTCGCTGTTGATTGGCATGCGGCCGTACCAGTGGCCGAAAAACGGTATCGTGTTTGCGGCCTTCGTCTTCTCGGCTGGAGACGCCTGGCGAGTGACCGATGCGAGCAGTTGGGGGCCCCTGCTCTGGCGCACCTGCGCGATCTTTGGTCTTTGGTGCCTCGTGTCTAGCTCAATCTACCTGTTGAACGACATCCTTGACCGCGACCTGGACCGGATGCACCCGCGGAAACGACTACGACCAATCGCGGCTGGGCAGCTCTCGCCACGAGTCGCCGCCACTGCGTCGTTTCTCCTGGTGGCCGTGGCGACTCCGCTCGCGTTCTGGCTCGATGTGACAGGCGGTGCGGTGTTGACAGGCTACGCCGTGGTTATGATCGCCTACTCCTCGGGCCTAAAAGCCGTGCCGGTGCTGGATATCATCATCCTCTGCACGGGCGTGGTGGCCCGTGCGGTTGGCGGAGCGGCGGCAATCGACGTGCAGATCAGCCCTTGGCTGTACGTCTGTTCAAGCTTCGCGGCACTCTTCTTTGCGGTGAGCAAGCGCTGGGCAGAACATCGCCAGCTTGGTTCCGAGGCGGCGCTGCACCGTCCATCGCTCGCTAACTACCCGGGGGAACTGCTGAGCCAATTGCTGACGATCAGCGCGGCCACCGCGCTCGTCAGCTACGCGCTCTACACGATCGAATCGCGAAACGTTCCCGAAGATGGCCGCATGGCAGTGACGATCCCGTTTGTTGCCTTCGCGCTCTTTCGCTATCTCTACTTGCTCAATGGCCGGCGAAGCACCGATGCGCCGGATCAGATCATGTTCACGGATCCGCAAATCATCCTCGCGGTGGTCGCCTTCGTCACGGTATCAGCGGGCGTGCTCGTTTCGCGATGAACGGGCGGCTCAGTGGGCCTGGTAGCTCTCCAGGGCACCCGATCCGGCGAGTTCGGGACGCCCGCTCCAAACCCACGCATAGTTCGTCCTGCTGACGCCCATCAGCATTCCGTAGAGAGTACTGGGGTGGATGAACAGGCCGGTCTCGGACGGGCGGTCTTCGCTATCACTGAATCGCGCATTGGCGTCACGCAGGCGCTGCGCGAGCGCCGGCACGTCATCGGTTTCGACGTAACACATATAGAGCGAGGGGCCGCGTTTCTTGTAGAAGCGGTCCATTGCCTCGTCGCCCCAGGTTTGCGTAATCTCAATGCGGTCGAGACGCTGGGGCGGGTTGAATAGGGTGAGCGTGCCCTTGTAGCCGTAGAGTTGGCTCTCGATCGGCGAATATTGAACCGGGTCCAGTCCGAACATGCGCGTATAGAGGGCCGCCGTATCCTGCCAGTCTCGGACTGGATTGGTCACTTCGTAGACGAACCGGATGGCGCCGACGGGTTCGCGTTTTTCTTCCTGTACAACCATGGCCGGCATGCCGTGGGTCTGGCCGGGCTCAAGGTAGAGCGCACCTTTCTCTTCGACGGTGCGTACGGATTGGGAGTCAAAGTGACGGGCGATGGCCGCAATGTCTGCGGTCGCGAAGCCAACGCCGTAAAGGCCCTGGCCCCATTGTTCCGACCATTCCTGTACTGGCCCCGGGCCGGCAGGCTGCAGAAACTCGAAGAGGCTGGCGCCCGCCTGGACGGTCGTCCGGTGCGCGTTGAGGAAACGCGAGCCGCCTTCGCCGATTTTCACCGCCCCGAAGATCTCTTCCCACTTGGCGACGGCGGCCCCGCGGTCTGGTACCACTAGCTGGATTCGGTCGATGTAAGTAAGCAAGGCGCGGCTCCTGAATAGGCTCCGGGCAAGTATAGCGGCCAAACGGCGCCCGCAAACTACGCCCCAAGCGAAGGCCCCTTGGAGGCCGTGATTGGCGATTGGTTAGGGTGTGGGGGCTGAAGGCTACGCGCTTTCGGGTCGAACGATATCCACGACTGACGGACTGACCGTCACGTCGATCGGCTGACCTCCGCGCGTGAGGAGCAATGGCCGCGTGCCCTTGGTGACCGATTCCGCGTTGACGAGGCATTTGCGTACGTCCGTGCGGCCGGGGATGTCGTACATCACTTCCATGAGGCACTCTTCGAGCACTGTGCGGAGGCCGCGGGCGCCGGTCTTGTGCTTGATCGCGGTCTCGGCGACGGCCTTGAGTGCGTCTTCTGTGAACACCAACTCGACGCCATCCATGGCGAAGTAGCGCTGGTACTGCTTGATCAGTGCGTTCTTCGGTTCGGTCAGGATGCGCACCAACGAGGGGGCGTCCAGCGAAGAGAGGCCAACGACCATGGGCAAACGGCCGACAAACTCGGGGATAAGTCCGAATTCGAGCAGGTCATCGTGGGTTACGTGCGTAAGCAATTGATCCAGTTGCGTTCCGCGGAAGGCGCGATCCGCCTGGAAACCGATGCGCACGTGATCACGAGTGAGCCGCTTCTCGATGTGCGTTTCGAGTCCTTCAAAGGCGCCGCCACAGATGAAGAGGATGTTGGCAGTGTTGATCTGCAAGAAGTCCTGGTGCGGATGCTTGCGGCCACCCTGTGGCGGGACGTTGGCGATGCAGCCTTCGATGATTTTCAGTAGGGCCTGTTGGACGCCTTCGCCGGAGACGTCCCGGGTGATGCTGGGGTTATCGCTCTTGCGCGAAATCTTATCGATTTCGTCGATATAGATAATGCCGCGCTCGGCCTTGGCGATGTCGAAGTCCGCGGCCTGGATGAGGTGAAGGAGGATATTCTCAACGTCTTCGCCAACATAGCCGGCCTCTGTAAGAGCGGTCGCGTCAGCGATGGAGAACGGGACATCGAGCATCTTGGCGAGGGTCTTGGCGAGGTACGTCTTGCCAACACCGGTGGGTCCAACGAGAAGGATGTTGGACTTTTCGAGTTCGATGTCGTTCTCAATGGCGGCACCGATGCGCTTGTAGTGGTTGTAGACCGCTACGGAGAGCACCTTCTTGGCCTGCTCCTGACCAATGACGTATTCCTCAAGGTGGTCGTAGATAACCTTGGGCGGTGGAACGCCCTGGATAGAACCGGCAACGCCCTTGGCGGTGGCGGGCGTCGCCGCCGAGCCAGTCTCCTCGTCGATGATCTCGCGGCAGAGGTCAACGCACTCATCACAGATGTACACGGCGCCGGGGCCAGCGATCAGTCGCCGAACCTGGTCCTGGTTCTTCCCGCAAAATGAGCAATGGTACTGGACGCGATTCGTGCGGTTTCCTGCCAAAGCGTTATCCCCTGTGCCTAGTTTTTCGGCGCGTCGGCGCGTCGCGCCAGTAGCTCATCAACGAGGCCGTAGTCCTTCGCGCCCTGCGCATCGAGATAGAAGTCTCGATCAAAGTCCTTAGTGATCCGCTCCACCGGCTGTCCGCTGTGCTTGGCGATGATGTTGCGGATGATTTCGTTGTTGCGAAGGATCTCCTTCGCAGCTATCTCTATGTCCGACGCCTGCCCTCGTGCACCACCGAGCGCCTGGTGCATGTGGACTGTGGCGTTCGGCAAGGCGAAGCGTTTGCCCGGTGCTCCAGCACAGAGCAACACAGTGGCCATGGAGGCCGTCTGACCGACGGCGATTGTCGAAACGGCAGGTTCGATGAGTTGCATCAGC
>JBDUAL010000114.1:0-5773 GCA_040004685.1 Anaerolineaceae bacterium
AACTACATGCGATTCACCGGGCGTGACGAGCCGCTTGTCCAGCTGGTCGAAGCCTACGCGAAGGCGCAGGGCCTCTTCCGCGCCGACGGGATGCCAGACCCGGTGTTTAGCGACCGCCTCGAACTGGACCTCGGCGAAGTCGAGTCGGCGATTGCTGGTCCGAAGCGTCCGCAGGACAGGATTAACCTGAGGGACGCCAAACAGGACTTCGCCGCGAACCTGAAATCCATGGTCCGCGAAGAGAATCTGGACGGGAAAGTCCACGTCCACGGCTACGACCTGAAGCAAGGCGCCGTAGTGATCGGCGCAATCACGAGTTGCACGAACACCTCCAACCCGGAAGTGATGCTCGGCGCCGGGCTGTTGGCGCGCAAAGCGGTCGAGAAGGGGCTTCGAACACCACCGTGGGTGAAGACGAGCCTCGCGCCCGGATCGCAGGTCGTCACCGAGTACCTCGACGCCGCCGGAGTCACTCCCTACCTCAACCAACTCGGATTCGACCTCGTCGGCTACGGCTGCACAACGTGCCTCGGCAACTCTGGGCCGTTAGACGAGGAAATCACCGCTGCGATAAAGGACGGCGACCTGGTTGCTGCCGCGGTCCTCTCGGGAAACCGCAACTTCGAGGGCCGCATCAACCCGGACACTCGCGCGAACTACCTCGCCTCGCCGCCATTGGTGGTGGCCTATTCGCTCGCCGGGCGCATGGATTGGGACCCGTATACGGAGCCGATCGGCGAAGGCACGGACGGCCCGGTGTTTCTCAAGGACATCTGGCCCAGCCAGGCAGAGGTGCAGGAGGCGGTCCGCTCGTCCGTTCGGTCCGATATGTTCCGCAGCAAATATGCCGAAGTGTCCAAGGGCGGACCGGAGTGGCAGGCACTTGAGACCCCCGATGGCGACGTCTTCAAGTGGGATAGTTGGTCAACCTACATAAAGAATCCGCCGTACTTCGAGGGGATGACTGCGATGCCTGCGCCGGTCACGGACATCGCAAACGCCCGTGTGCTGGCGATGCTCGGCGATTCGATCACCACGGATCATATCTCTCCGGCTGGCAACATCAGCGCTACCAGCCCGGCTGGCATCTACCTCCGCGAGGCAGGCATTGCGAAGGAGAACTTCAACTCCTACGGGTCGAGGCGCGGTCACGATGAGGTCATGGTTCGGGGCACCTTCGCGAACATCCGGCTGAAGAACATGCTCGCGCCGGGGACCGAGGGTGGCGTCTCGGTGCACCTCCCGGGCGGCGAGAGTGGCTCGATCTTTGATGTCGCCCTGCGCTACAAAGAAGAGGGTGTGCCCGTGATCGTTCTCGCCGGGAAGGAGTATGGGTCGGGTTCGTCCCGCGACTGGGCGGCAAAGGGCGCCTATCTGCAAGGCATCCGCGCGGTCATCGCCGAGAGCTACGAGCGAATCCACCGCAGTAACCTTGTCGGGATGGGCGTGCTGCCGCTGCAATATCTCGCTGGCGAAAGCCGCGAGTCCCTGGGCCTGACCGGTTTCGAAAGGTACGCCATCAGCGGCATCGCGGCGGACCTGATCACCGGCAAGCGGCTCGTCGTCACGGCCACCGCGGATGATCTGACCACCACCAGCTTCAGTGTCGTTTGCCGCATCGATACGCCGGTCGAACTGGATTATTACCGCCATGGCGGCATCCTCCAGTACGTTCTCCGCCAACTGGTCGCGGGTTCGAAATAGCTCCAATTCCCTGACGAGCCAACGGGCTAGGCCGTCAAGCAAGGGCTCGCCCGGTGCGAACCTTCCTCACTCGAACGCGGTGATGCATTCTCGCCGCGGCGCGCTCGGCCACAAGGACGCATCCTGAAGTCTCAAACCTAGAAAAGGAACTCACCACCGGCTATGACAAAGATCAAAGTGGCAAACCCCGTCGTCGAAATGGACGGCGACGAAATGACCCGGATCATCTGGCAGTTCATCAAGGACAAGCTGATCCTGCCCTACCTGGATATCGAACTCGACTACTACGACCTGGGCATGGAGAACCGTGACGCCACCAACGACCAGGTGACGATCGACTCCGCCCTCGCCACACTGAAACACGGGGTTGCCGTGAAGTGCGCGACGATCACGCCGGACGAGGCGCGCGTCGAGGAGTTCCACCTCAAGGAGATGTGGAAATCGCCGAACGGCACGATTCGCAACATCCTTGGCGGCGTGGTCTTCCGCGAACCGATCGTCTGCTCTAACATCCCCCGGCTGGTGCCCGGCTGGACGAAGCCGATTGTCATCGGCCGTCATGCCCACGGTGACCAGTACAAGGCAACCGACTTCCGCGTCCCGAGCGCCGGAACCGTGACGATCACCTTCACGCCAGACGATGGCGGCACTCCAGTTGTCCGCGAAGTGGCAAAGTTCGCCGCCAGCGGCATCGCCATGGGAATGTACAATTACGACGACTCGATCCGCGACTTTGCCCGCGCCTCAATGAGCTTCGCCGTGGACCGCGGCTGGCCGCTCTACCTTTCGACCAAAAACACCATCCTCAAGGCCTACGACGGCCGTTTCAAGGATCTTTTCGCAGAGGTCTTCGAGGCGGAATACTCCGCGAAGTTCGCGGCTAAGGGCATTACCTACGAGCACCGGCTTATCGACGACATGGTGGCCCAGGTGCTGAAATGGGAGGGCGGCATCGTCTGGGCTTGCAAGAACTACGACGGCGACGTGCAATCCGACATCATCGCGCAGGGTTTTGGGTCGCTCGGTTTGATGACCTCGGTCCTGCTGACGCCAGACGGTAAGACCGTCGAAGCGGAAGCGGCCCACGGCACGGTCACGCGCCACTACCGTCAGCATCAGCGCGGCGAAAAGACGAGCACGAACCCGATCGCTTCTATCTTCGCCTGGACGCGGGGGCTCGCGCATCGCGCCAAGCTGGACAGCAACCCTGCGCTGGCGAAGTTCGCGTCCACGCTGGAAGAAGTCTGCGTGGAAGCGGTCGAAGGCGGCGAAATGACCAAGGACCTCGCTATCCTGATCTCCAAGGATGCCCCGTTTCTCACCACCGAGGGCTTCCTCGACGCGCTCGACCAACGCTTACAAGCGAAAATGGCGTAGTGTTCGCGCCAACGCCGAACCTTCGGCGGGAGGACCGTCAAAGTTGGAATCAGTCAACAAGTTTTATCTGGATGTTCTGAAGACCAAGTACGCACAGTTCGATGGACGGGCGGGACGCCAAGAATTCTGGATGTTCGTCCTGTTCAACGTGATCGTTTCGGTCGTGTTGTCGATCATCGACAGGATCCTCGGCATCGGTTCGGGTGGGTTCGGCTTGCTCAGCGGGATCTATAGCCTCGCGGTTCTCGTCCCGAGCATCGCCATCGGCTGCCGTCGCCTACACGACGTCGGACAGAGTGGCTTTCTGCAGTTACTCGCGTTGATCCCACTTGTAGGTGCGCTCATCCTCATCTTCGCGTTCTACATCAAGGTCGGTACGCCGGGCGACAACCAGTATGGTGCGAACCCGACCGGGATGTAGCTGATCCAACGCGTTCGCACACGGTGGCAGGAACGGTCATAGACCTCCCGGCAGAACACGTTGACGGATTGACCCCTGTTGCCGTCACGAACGAAATCTCCGGGCGGAATCGCGTCGGCGCAAGGAGCTCCGAGGGCTGTTCCTGCCGTCGCGCGTTCCGTTTTGGGCGGATCTCAGTTCGTTCCCGTGTCACTTGGAATCGCCGAGCGCGCGATTGCGCATCGGTGCTCTCGGAGGCGGCTGACGACCCCAGGCGCGTTGTTTGGGCAACCGCACAGGACATCCCTGACTGTGTGCTGGTGACCCGCAACAGTCGCGACTTCCCCGCCGATAATCCTGAAATTCGAATCCCGTACCGTCTGGTCGAACGGCCCTGTCGAGAGGGCAAGCTATTCCAACTCGCCAACCATCCGCTCGTACCAGATTCCGCCCTCCGGCCCTTCACCGTGCAGTGGGCATAGGCCCATCCGGCCCCAGAAGTAGGCGGAGAGCCCGAGGTTGGGGTGGGCCCAGGCGCGGATGGTGAAATAGCCCGCCGCCTCCGCAGCGGCCACCAGCAGCTGGGCCGCCTCAGAGCCGGCCCCGTAGCCACGGTGTGCCGCGTCAATGCAAAGCGATCGGATCGTCAACGTCGCTTCGTCGAACTCCAGCGCAAACATGCCGACTGCCGTCTGATCCACGACCCGGATCACTGAGATGCTCCCCAGTTCAACCTGTTCGAGCCGAAACCGCGAGCCTCCTAGCGGGAACGCGATCTGGGGAACGCTCACGCCAACCACTCGGCGGCGCGCTCAGCGACGGTCGCAGAGTCTGCTTTGATCCTGGTGCAATCGGGCAACGCCGAGACGAACTGCGCTCCGTATCCCTTGTCCCAGACGCGCCGATCCAGGACGGCGACCACCCCCCTGTCCTCGCGGTCACGGATCAGGCGTCCGAAGCCTTGGCGGAACTTGAGAATCGCGCCGGGCAGGGCGTACTGGCCGAACGGGCTGTCGTACTGTTCGGAACGCGCCTTGTAGACCGGGTCTGTCGGCACGGCGAACGGCAGCCGCGTGATGATCAGCATCGAAAGCGCATCACCGCGAATGTCCACACCTTCCCAGAAACTCTGCGTTCCGAAGATCACTGAGCGTGGGTTCTCTTTCAAGTTCTCCTGGAGTTGACGCGCGCTGCCCTGTAGATCCTGGACGAGGACGACGATGCCTTCTCCCTCCAGGTACGGACGACAGAGTTCGGCTACCCGCCGCAACGTTGCGTGAGAGGTGAACAATGCGAGCGAGCGTCCCTGCGCGGCCAACACCAGCTTGGTAACGGATTCTGCGACCGCCTCCGCGTAGCCAGGTGCGTTCGGTTCCGGCACATCGGTAAAGGCGGCGAGGAGGGTCGAGGCGCGGTAATCGTACGGCGAACCCAAGTGCAGCTTCTGTGGGTCTTCGAAACCGAGTCGCTTCGCGGCGTAGTCCATGCTGCCAGCCGCGCTAAGCGTGGCGCTGGTGGCAACAACGGTTCGTCGCTTCGCGAAGAGATCTGCCCACAAACGCGGCCCAACGTCCAGCGGCGCAGCGTTGAGCGAGCCGGTGGTATCTCGTTCGCGCCCAACCCAGACGATCATCTCATCATCTGGCCGGGGGAGAAGGGACTCCACAAAGAGGCGCGCCTCTTCTACCTTCCGGGCGGCGGATTCAATTTCGCTGACTATCGCGTCCGGGGCGTCGGTCATAGCCGTCATCGTGATAACGTGAATCGCGCTCGATGCAGCAAGATTCAGGTCGCGCAATGCACGTTCGAGGGGACTCCAGGCAGTTTCCGCGCGCGTCCACTCCTCGCGGTTACGAACGGCACGGCTGACCAGCAAGCGCTCTTCCTCGTTGCGGGGGACGAGCGCCCCGAGGGCATCAAAGAAAGGGCCCGCCGAGAGAACCGCCCGTAGGGTGGCATCCTCTAGCGCCTTCACGGCCTCGCCAACCGGCCCCGGCGGGAGTGATTTGAGCAATGCAACTACTCCACCCTCTTTCGCGTCGCGGCCGGACCGCCGGTGAACGCCGTCCAGGACCTCAAAGAGTCGCCTCCGGCTCAGGTTGCCGCCGAACTGGTTCGTCGCCGTTTCTTCCAGGTTGAGGCTTCATCGATGATGAGGTGGTCATAGGCGGGGATGGCGCTGCCGCCGGACACCAGGTCGGCGAGCAGCAGAGCATGGTTCACGATCAGGATGTGGGCGGATTCAGCTGTCTTGCGGGCGCGGAGGAGGAAGCAGTTTCCGTCCTTCACGTA
>JBDUAL010000115.1:0-5772 GCA_040004685.1 Anaerolineaceae bacterium
AACTCCTTGAGGTAGTAGTTCCGATCGAGCATGAAGGTGTTGATCGTGATGTTCTTGGTGGTGCAGCGCTTGACCTCTTTGAGCGTCTCCCGGATTGTGATCGGGCTCGGCGGGTAGGCGAAGTAGCTGCGACCCTTCTCGAGGTGGGCAGTTGGCTCGCCGTCGGAGATCATGATGATCTGACGTGTTCCGGCGGTGTGCTTGGCCAGGAGCTTCTGGGCGATCATTAGCGCGTGGTGCATATTGGTACCGAGCACAGATTCGTCCCAGCGAACGTAGGGAAGCTCGTCGGCCTTCAATTCGCGGGCGTAGGCGCTGAAGCCAATGATGTAGAGGCTGTCCCGCTGGTATTGCGAGGAGATCAGGTTGTTGAGGGCCAGGGCCACCTTCTTGGCCGCCTGGAAGCTCCCACGAAGGGCCATCGACCAACTCAGGTCCAGCATGATGACCGTCGCGGTCTGCGTTAGCAGTTCCGTGCGGGCCACTTCAAAGTCCGCGGGCTTGAGGTGGATCGGAAGCCCGGGCCCGTCCCGGTACATGGAGTTCATGATCGTTTTCTGGATATCCAGGTAGAACGGGTCGCCGAATTCGTACTGCTTGGTCTGCTCGGTGCGGTCCCCTCCGGTGCCACTTTCGCGGATTTCGTGCTTACCGAAGCTGTCTTTTTTGAGGGATGAGTAGATCTCGCCGAGCGCGCGTTGGCCGATCTTTCGCGTCCCGCGGGGGGTTAACTCCCAGCCGTTGCCCTTCTTACGAATGTAGCCCGCGTCCTCCAGCACTTCGAGAAACTGCTTGAGCTGGTCGAGGGTATCGCGGGCCTCGGGGCCAAGCAGTTCTTCCAGTTTGTCCGCGTCGATGTCGTCAATCTCGCCGCCGTACTGGGTGCGCTCAAGCTGGCGTTCGAGCTCGTCGATCGATTGCATCTGGTCCATCAGGCCCATCGCCGATTCGAGGTCGATCGATTCTTCGCCGCGGAATGGATACTGGTTGCGGAGCTCGCGCATCGGAAACAGGTATTCGAGATTCTGGCCGAGTTCGTTCAGGCTCTGCTGCAACCCGGGGTCGCCGACTTTTTCCGAGAGCAAGTCTGAAAGCTGCTGACGCATGTCGCCCGGAAGGCTGTCCATCAGGCTCTGCATCTGGCCCATCTGGTGCTGCATTTGGGCGATCAGTTCGTCCAGTGACTTCGGGGGGTTGTCGCCGAAGAAGTCGCCGTACTTGTCCATGAAGCCATCGAAGTCCGGCTCGCGACCCTGCATCTTGTCCTGCAGCATCTGGTTGAGGTCCGAGACCATGTTCTTCATGCGCTCGAGTTCTTCCGGGCCCATGTTGGCAATCTGGTCGTACATGTCCTTGAAGAACGTCTCGGTCATCGCCTTCTTGAGGCTTGCGAGGAGTTCGTTGAATTTCTCCTGCGCCTCGGGATCCATGAACTCGTAGTTCTGGAGCTGCTTCACCTGCCCGGCGACGTCCTCAGGAAGCTTGCCGAGGAAGTCCTTCTTCTTGTTCGCGATGTTCCGGAGCATGTCCGCGAACTCGCTCGGCGTTTCTCCGGGCTGTTGCTTGCCGCCACCAGGGTCACCACTCTGTTCTTGCTGCCCCTGGGATCGTTGCCCCTGCGGTTGCTGGCCCTGCTCGCCTTCTTCTTGCTGGCTCTGCGGCTGGCCGCCATCCTGCGGTTTCTGGCCGGAGACTTCATCGAGACGCCGATCGAGCGTCGAGTTCTCGATGCTCAGGATCTCGTCAACCTTCTTCTTAAGGTCGTCGAAGACCGAGTTCAGGTTGAATTTATCGAGCTGCTCCCGGCGCTGCTGGCGAAGCTGCTGAAGGAGATCGCGAAGGCCCTGAGTGCGGTCGCCCATCGGGCTGCGCATGCCGCGCTGCATGAGGTTCTTGAGGGCATGCTGTAGGTCGCCGAAGTTCATAAGGTCGTCGGTCAGATTGTCGAGCACCTCATTCGCCTCAAGCGGCGGAACTTCCTGAGTGCCGTCCCACATCGAATAGCGGAAGCGCAGAACCATGGAGACCCTCCAGCGACGCCGCTGATGGCGCCCACGCAGGTACGGTACGGGATCTGAAAACGGTTGTCAGTCCAGCCGCTCGGCGAATCGACATGCAGTTCCGCGCTGGAAGTGAAAGGCCCCAAATCTCGGGGGCGAGAGGAGATGCGGCGCGCAGCTTCGTCGAGTTCAAGGCACAAGAGGCAGCTCCACACTCGCCCGAAACACATCGCCGAGGATTTTTGCTCGCGTGGCCCCGGTGACGAACGTCGGCCGGTACTTATCCTCGATCTGGTAAGGCAGGAACCGTACGGCGGCCAGCTGCTTTCCCCAGAACGAGGCCTCCAGCAGGTATCCCTGGGTGTGCTCCTGGGTGTGGGTCTGGTCGAAAACAAAGTTTCCCAACGCATAGGCCATGAAAGAACCCTCAGTAAGCTCAATCGCCTGGACCCAATGCGCCTGGTTGCCGACGACGAGGTCAGCCCCTGCAACGGCGGCGGCGCGAATGGCCTTGGTGCTTCGTTCGCTCGGCCTGTGCGTGTCTTCGGTGCCGGACTGGATCTGGACGATGACCACGTCGACCTGACTCTTCAGTTGCTTGATGCGCGCTTCAAAGCGGGTCAGATCGAGCTTTGCGGCCGATTGGAAGAACGCGGGTTCAGAGGGACTCGACGCCTTCTCATCGGCGTAGCTGTCATCCAGGGGCGCGGTGCCGGGTGCGGTTTCGGTGGCCTGAAGGTCTTCCGCGGCGATGTCATCGAACCCGAGGATGCCAAACTTCGTGCCGTTGACCTCGAAGATCGCCGGCATCAGTGCCTCTTCGAGGTTGCGCCCACCGCCGACCACCTTAATGCCCGCCTCAGCCAACAAATCCAGCGTTCTCAGGAAGGCGTTGTCACCGCAGTAAGACTGCCCGCAATCGAAGACGTGGTTCGTGGCGACGGTCACTTCGTCGATGCCTGCCAACGTCAGCGCTGCCATCACTTCTGGAGGCGACGTGAGATTGGTCGTTTCGATGCAGCCATTGGGAGTACCGACATCCTGAATGCTGCCATCGAGCGAGCCGAGGGCGAGATCCGCAGCTGCGAGGTATTCGCCGACGGGCCCGCGCAGGGCAGCGGCCCAGTCGCCGGTGGCCCGAATCCGCGTGAGCGAACAGCGCGATTGGAGGATATCGCCCGTAGCCACGACCCTGGTGACCTTCGGAAGCGCCTCAAGAGCGGCGGCGCGAAGCTCAGCCAGAACATCTCTCGCTTTGTTCGAGTTGGCTGTGATGGAGATGCGCTCGGCGTATGGCCAAGCGGTCGTATCGCCCCGCCCGCGCACAGGATCGACGCCATCGATCGCGATCGCGGGCTGGCCGAATCGTACTTCGCTCAATGGGACCAGGGCGACCATCCCAGAGCCGAGCGTCATCGCCCGGCGCAACTCGGCGTACGAGGCGAAGACCAGCGTTTCGCCGACTGTCCCCATCCAGAGCGCTTGGAGGGCCTGCGCGGCGGGGTCGTCAACATTCACGACCGCCGCGCGGACGACCTTTCCCGCCACTCCGCCGAGGACAGCCCAGTCAGTAGTCGTCCCTCGCAGCAGGCTGTCTGCCTGGTCAGCCGTCAGGTTATCAACCCCGCTGCCCATCGCAGAGACGGGAATGAAGATGCGCGTCACGAGTGCGTCTTCGCCACCGGGAGCAAAAGTGACGTCTGCTTTCTTGCCGGTTTCCACGGGCTTCAGGCGGGTGCTGACAAGCCGCGAGGGCAGCGGTCCGGCGTAGCTGAGAGAGACGTTGGCGGAGAACGTGGCAGATGCGATGGGCGTTTCGGAGGAGGCTACAACCGGCGCCGTGGATTCAGTGCGGTCGGTCACCCGAACGACTGCGGTGGCGAGAGCGAACAGACTCGAGCCAACCGCGATCGCCGAAAGGACGAACGCCCCAAACCAGGGGTCGTGCCGGTCGAACCACGCACCACCCATATGCGCGCATGATCGGCGTGGTCAGGCAACGCGTCAATTTTCTGAGCTTGATATTCCCTCGCCACGCCAAGGGTTGGACCTCGGGAGGTGGAGCCCCGCCAGCGAATTCAACTTCGAGCGGATCCCCAGCTTCAGAGCGTGGTTGACGGCAGTGACGCCCGGGTGTTCGTGCGGAGATGGCGGAGCTCCGGTAGGCTTCGCCAAACGAATCCTGGCACGAGGTAAAGTCATGCGACTCGAAGGAAAAGTTACCGCCGTTACGGGGGCGGCGACAGGCATCGGCAAGGCGATCGCCTACCAGTTTGCGCGTGAAGGCGCGGCCGTCGCGATCGGCGACATTGACCAGGCGGGCGCGCGCGCAACGGCGAACGAAATCGCCGAGGAGACCGGCGCGAAGACCCTGGGAATCAAGGGCGATCTCGTCGTGCGCGCGCAGGTCGACGCGTTCGTCGCGGCAGCGGCGGCCAAGTTCGGGCGCTTCGATGTAATGGTCGCCAATGCAGGGATCGCCATCGGGGGCACCCGCGCGCTCGACACCACGGAAGAAGACTGGGACCGCACAATGGACGTCAACGGCAAGGGCGTGGTGTTTTCGAACCAGTCCGCCGCCCGCCAGATGATTGCCGAAGATCACGGCGGTTCAATCATCAACATCGCCAGTATCGCGGCACTGAACGGCGTCTCGCCGATGCTAATGGCCTACTGCGCTTCGAAAGCAGCGGTGATGCAACTGACCAAGTGCTTCGCCCTGGACCTGGCGCAGCACGGCATTCGCGTCTCATCGATAGCGCCCGGCCTCGTCGACACTGCGATCTGGGAGAAGATGTCCAGCGTACCCGGCATCCTTGACGGGGGCATGCGGGCCAGCATGGCCGCCAGCGTTCCGCTCGGCCGAATGGCGCTGCCGTCTGACATCGGCAATATGGCGGCGTTCCTTGCAAGCGAGGATTCCAGCTACATCACCGGCCAGATCTTCGTGGTCGACGGAGGCCGTACGGTGGGCATGGCATCAACTCCGGCCGCTCGCTAGGGTCGGCGGCTACTTCGCTTCGAAGTCGCGCTTCATGCCGGACTTAAAATGATCCTCTTTGCTGCCCGCTTCACCGGGGACGATGAGGCAGGCAAGGACATACTTCCCGGCGGGCAGATCCAGCGTCATCTCGCCCGATTTACCGGGGTCGATGTCCTCGATTTCGCCAGTGTTTTCGAACGAGCCGTCGGATTTCTCGCGAAGTACGGCGAGTTCGTGCACATCGGTCTTGCTTGCGTTGGTGGCGATGAACTTGGTCGCGCCCTTGGAGACCGAAAGCTTGTCGGCGCTCACTTCGAAAGTGACCAACTTCACGTTGACCGTGTCCTGGGCTGGCTTAGTGGTTTTGAGGCTGTTGCTGGTTGCATGGATTCCACCCGCGCTGGTCTTCGCGTCGCCCGCGATCGCCAACTCGATGATCGTGGTGTTTCCACCGGGGATGTAACACTTGATCTTGCCGGCGCCGGCGCTCCCCGGGGCGGTGTAGTCCAAGTTCCGAGTGCGACCAGAAGGAACCAGCACCTCCTCGAGTTTCGTCCCATCAACGCCCTCGATCTCGCGGTCCTTCTTGCCGTCGTTCTTCACTTCGAACTGCACCTTCTCGCCCGTGGCGAGTTCGATGCTTGCCGGACCGCAGCCGTCGTCAGTCTGAGTGATCGTGATGACGCGCCGAGGCAATCCATCGTCGCTCCCGCAGGCGACGGCTAGCGACGCGAGGATGAACGGCACGAATCCGAGAATGAGCGGTCGGGCGATGGACACGGTGGGCCT
>JBDUAL010000116.1:0-5759 GCA_040004685.1 Anaerolineaceae bacterium
GGCTCCGCCGGCGTAGCGGCGTCCCGTGCAATCTGGATGTAGTCCGCGGCGACAAGCTTGGAATTGCGCATCATCATCAGCGCGAACATGCCGGTCACGATCGGCGTCGAGAAACTTGTCCCGCCCTCGAGGCCGGTCTCGGCGTAGGGGCTGCTCAGCCCGATGTTCGAACGCGCGGTGCTCACTATGTGGTTGCCGGGCGCCGCGAAATCAACCGCTGGGCCGTAGGCGCTGTACTTCGCCCATGTGTTGCCGTTCAGATTATCGGAAGCTCCAACCGCGATGACGTTCGGCAGGTCCGCGTAGGCTGCCGGGTAGCCGACGGCGGGATTGGCATCCTGGCCGTAGTTGCCGGCGGCGGCGACGATGATGATGCCCGCATCCTGCGCGGATTTCACCGCCGCTCGCAGATCCGCCTGGTCGGTCTTGGTGGCGAGGCTGAGACTGATGATGTTCGCACCCATCTTCCGGGCGTACTCCACAGCTTGGGCCACGTTCGAAACGTCTCCCTGGGGCTGCCCCTGGTTGCCCGTGCCGCAATCGAGCACCTTGATCGGCATGATCCTCACGTTCCAGGCGATCCCCGCGATGCCAAGCGCATTGTTACCCGAAGCGCCAACGATCCCGGCCGCGAGCGTGCCATGCGAGCCAACATGCGAAGGCCCCGTGCCATGGTCGTCCCGCACGTTCCCCGTCGGTGTGTTGCCCGTGCCGGTAGCGTTGGAGTAGCCACAGATAGCGGCCCGGCTCGCTGTCAGATTGACGAACCGGCAGCCGTAGCGGTCGTTGATGCAACCGTTGCTGTCGTGGTCTACGCCGTCCGTGAACGAATCATTGGCGTTTTCCCAGATGTGACCAGCGAACTCCGGGTGGCCGAGATCCAGCCCGGTATCGAGCACCGCCACGATGATCGTGTTGTTGCCGGTTTCGATGTCCCACGCTTCGGGAGTGTGAATCGGTCCGAGGTACTGAGCCTGGGTGACGCCGAGACCAAGTGCGTAGTACGGGTCGTTGGGGAGATCGGCGGCGAACACCTTGCCATCGGCCTCCGCCGATTCGACCAACGGCTGGCTGCGCAGTTCGGCCAGGAACTGATCACGCGACCTGCCCTTCGGCACGGCGAGGCGTTGAAAGCCTTGCTCTTCGAGCGTCGGCGGCTGTCCGTCCTTGCGCAAGGATTGGCGCGCGCCCCCGGTGAACTTCACCACTACGTAGTCATCAGGAACGTCACCCGGGGCGGCCGAGACCGTTCCGAGGGCAGACCCGAACAGCGTGGTCAAGATGCAGACTGCCAGCAGGCTCAACCATCGCACTCGCACTCGCTCCCCCGTTCCTGGCACCCCCTTAGCGTCCGCCAAAGCTGGGCGTTGGAATCGGCGTCGGTACTGGCGACGCCCGGTTTCCGAGGATACGGTCGTCCATGATGACCGCAATGTCACGCGCTTGGTCCACGGTCACGAACTTGTCCGATCCATTGATTTGGACGACGAAGACGGCGTTCCCTCGACGTACAAGCATCCTGTAGTACGCCGAAATCTGGTCGGATGTGCCCACCGTACCGTTCACAAGTTTGTATGCGTTGGACTGGATTCCGAGCTGTTTGGTTGCCACTTTCTGAGCCCCAGGACGGGCTAGGTAAAATTTGTCCATGAACTCGTAGGCCTGGCTGGCGCCATCGATCGTCTGGAAAAGATACGCCTCGGCCTGCACGAAGTAGCGTCCGCGAAGAAGGTCCGCGGCCAACCCATCGGGTTGGTAAGCCACCTGGAAGCCATCAACAATCCGCCACGCGTTCGCCTTGTCTTC
Source organism: Anaerolineaceae bacterium (assembly GCA_040004685.1). GTDB lineage: Bacteria > Chloroflexota > Dehalococcoidia > Tepidiformales > Tepidiformaceae > PNKC01. The sequence continues at coordinate 1,807 of JBDUAL010000116.1, forward strand.
GCCCTCTTTGTTGTTCACGAAGAGGTAGCTGGAGGAGAACGTACCGAGGTTCAATGTGAAGGAGTCTGGGACATTCACCTTCATCCCCTTTGGCATTTCGTCGATCGAGGGAACGATCTGGCTGGCGACACCGCGCGATTCCTTCTCGGGGCCACCGGTAGTGCCGCCAACGCTCAGCGAGGGCCGGGTAGCAGTCGCGGTTGCCCCGGCCGCGCCGGGAGTAGTGTCTTTCACAGTCTGGCTCACGTCTGTCCCGCCGCCGCAGGCTGCCACAAAAGCCGCGGCGCCTACCATCAACGCCCCGATCGGCAAAGCAAGGCGCCGGGAGGCGCTCACTTCTTCGGTGTCGCCGCGGGTGTGTAGTTGCTGGTTGGCGTGGGCTCTACCGCGTTCGCTTTGCCCAGCGCCTTCTGGTCCACCATGTAGGCCATCTCGCGGGCGGTATCGATCTTCATGAAGCCATCTGCGCCATATGTAAAGACTACGGACACAAGGTTTCCACGCCGGAACAGGAAGTAGTGGTAGACGGCGTTCACTGAACTGGTCGGCACCTTGCCTTCGATCCGTTGGAAGGCCGCGTACGTGTTTCCCACCGGCTGGGCGGTCTGCACCTGGTTGCCGGGTGTCGCCTTCAGATAAGTGGCGAAGCGGTCAAACGCCTTCTTCGCTCCATCCTGGTCATCAAACAGGTGTGTTTCGAACTTCGAATAGAAGCCGCCCTGGAGAACGGCTTTTTCGCGCCCTTCCGGCGTGTAGCCGGTTTCGTACCCGCCCTGGTACCCCCACTGCTTGAGCAGCGTCTGCCCCTCCTGCGCGGAAGCGAAGACCGGCGCCTTGGCGTAATCTGCCGCCGTCAGCTGGAGCGTTGCCGGGATATCGACGATGAAGTCCGAGCCCAGGTCACTCTGAGCGACGGCGAACCGGCTGACCGGCATCGTCAGCACCGGCGAGGCCGCGCTGTCATTGGATGAAGTCTTCGAGGAGTCAGCCGAGGGCGTCCCGGCAGATGCGCCACCGCTGCCGCCACAGGCAATCAACGCTGGGGTGAGAATGGCCGCGCAGGCGCACCAGAAAGCGGCGCGTGTGGGCCGAAGGAGCCGGGGGGGCATAGAGACTCCGGAGCGAATGTACCCCGAGTGTACGCAGCGCCCCCGTTTTGCGGAAGAAAAGAAGGTAACGACGCAGCAAAGAGCCAACGCCCGGGATGCGAAACCGTTGACTGATGGAGTCGCTAACGTATGGCCGATAGCCTCGTTGATCGCCTGGAAGAGCGCTTGAATTGCGGTTGCGATGTTGGTCGCCATCTCCGAGGACGGCTCGTCATGTAGCAAAGTCCAGCACCGTAGTCACCGCCTGCATCTACGTCGTCGCGCCGGACCGCAGCTCCCAGGTCATCTCTCCGTATCGGACGCCGTCGCTGTCGACGCGCTCCTCCGTCGAGAGGTAAGTGAAACCGGTCGAACGAGCGACCGCAATGCTGGCGGCGTTGGCTGGATGACAGTTGAGGACAAACCGGCGGACGCCTGCATCGAAGCCCGCTGCGGTTACCGCCCGCACCGCCTTGCTGGCGTAGCCCTTCCGGAGATGTTCGAGCAGCACCCAGTATCCAACGTTCAGTTCATCATCATCGATCCGTTGGGCGCCGCAGTTCCCAACGAACGAACCATCGGGCAGGAACATGCCGTACGCGAAGCGCTCACCGGCATCGAAGGCGCGCTGCGCATCGGCGATGAGGGCGGCGCGGTCACCCAACAGTTCCGCCTTCGCGTTCGGCAAGAACCGACCGATGTGGTCGATCGAACGGATCGCGTCCCCGTCCAACGACTTGACGTCGGCAGCTTCGTAACGCCGCAGCACGAGCGTCGCTGCATCGAGCCGTATGGGAAGTCGGAGTGAGCCGATGGATCACCTCCCGTCGCTCCACCTTCGTCGCGGAGGGCGGCCTGCGAACATCGAGGCCCGTCGCGATCCCCACATTAGCACACGCGTTGCGCTGGTAAGGAGCGGACCAGAGGATGCATTTCCAGGGCCGCCGTTTCCCGATCCCCCGCAAGGCGAGCGGCTGTTCGCCGTGGAAGGGAGTTGAGCACGGTCTCCTCCGGTGCCTTTCGCCCGGGCGACCACTTCCACACTGCCTGGCGCAGAGAGACCCATAGCTCAGCGCTATCCCTCACCGCGAAGCTATCCGCTGGCAGCCCTTCCTCCCACAACGTACAATTGGCTCCATCGTGCGCCCTGGGGCGCAGTGGCCCTGTGCCTCTTCGTACCCAGCACTTCAGCACTCAGGATTCACTCAATGGAAGACGTCATCATCGCCAGCGGTGTGCGCACCGCGATCGGCAAGTTCCAGGGCTCCCTCTCAGAGGTTTCCGCCTCAGACCTCGGCGCGCACGTTATCCGCGAAGCCGTCTCTCGGGCCGGTATTGCGCCGGAAAGCGTGGACCAGGTGATCATGGGCATCGTCGGGCAGGTGGCGGAAGATGCGTACCTGTCGCGGCACTCCACCGTGAAGGCTGGCCTGCCGATTTCGACCCCCGCGATGAACGTCAACCGCATCTGCGGCAGCGGCCTCGAAGCGATCAACTCCGCCTCTCGCCTTATCCAGAGCGGGGACGCCGACGTTGTGGTTGCCGGCGGCGCCGAGAACATGACCCGGATGCCGTTCTACCTTCGCAAGGCCCGGGCCGGCTACCGACTCGGCCACGATAGCATCGAGGACGGCATCATCCACCTCCTGAGCGACCCGTTTCAGGGCTACCACATGGGGATCACCGCCGAGAACCTGGCCGAGCAGTTCGAAGTCAGCCGCGCCGCCCAGGATGAATTCTCCGCGGAGAGCCAGCGCCGCGCCTTGAACGCCATCGATCAGGGCTACTTCAAGGAGCAGATCGCGCCACTGACCGTCAAAGTCGGCCGCGAAGAGAAGGTCTTCGATACCGACGAATACCCGCGCGCCACGACCGTGGAGGCACTCGCCAAGATGCGCCCAGCGTTCAAAGAAGGCGGCGTGGTCACTGCCGGCAACGCCAGCGGAATCAACGACGGCGCTTCCGCGCTTGTCCTGATGTCCGCCACCAAGGCGAAGGAGCTGGGTGCCAACGCTCGCATGCGCGTGGTCGCCCGAGCTGAAGCTGGCGTGGACCCGGCGATCATGGGCAGCGGCCCGATCCCAGCGATTCGCAAAGTGCTCGCCAAGGCCCAGATGACCCTCGACCAGATCGACGTCATTGAGCTGAACGAAGCGTTCGCCAGCGTCTCCTGCGCCTGCGCCAGCGAGCTTTCGCTGGACCCGGCGAAGGTCAACCCGAACGGCGGGGCAATCGCCCTTGGCCACCCGGTCGGCGCAACCGGCGCAATCCTCACGGTGAAGTTGATGCACGAACTGGAGCGCACCGGCGGCCGGTTCGGCATCGTCAGCCTCTGCATCGGCGGCGGCCAGGGGATCGCCACGATCTTCGAACGCATTAGCTAAGCGGCCGGGCGCCGAATTTCGAACACCCCAAGTGCGGGCGGTCGCAACAGGCCGCCCGCACTTGGCGTTTCGGCCGAATCGCCTATCCACTCGCGACCGCTCCGCTCGCAGCCTCATCCCCTAAACGCTTCTCCGGCTTCGCCAGAAAAGGGGAGCCGAGCCGTAACGGTTTGCCGTTCGAAGCCTCGCGCCGTCACTCTTCGCCGGCAGGCCCGGAGCCCCCTACGAGGCGGTCATCCCGCCATCGATCAGGAACTCCCCACCCGAGCTGTAGCTGCTGTCATCAGAGGCGAGGAAGAGCGCGAGCTTGGCCACTTCGTGCGCGTCTGCCACGCGCCCAGCGGGAATGCGACGGACCCATCGCTCCGAGTTGCCGCTTTCGAACGCGGGAATCTGGTGCAACATCGGCGTTTCGATGATCCCGGGATGAATCGAGTTCACGCGGATGCCGTAGCGCCCTAGCTCCGTGGCCGCGCTCTTC
>JBDUAL010000117.1:0-5749 GCA_040004685.1 Anaerolineaceae bacterium
GGACCCGAACCCGGCCGGCGTCAAGGGTGGCTACGAGTTCAAATAGGCCGCACGGAGAAGGATGTACCTGGTGCCCTCGGTAGGATTCGAACCCACGACCGACCGGGTAGAAACCGGACGCTCTATCCCCTGAGCTACGAGGGCATTCGCTAAGGGTACATGCCCGGCCCTGCTGATTACAGGCGGGGCCGGGCGGGTTCCTTGCGTGATCCCGGAGATCTGGTGCCTACTACGGCGCATGAAGGTTTCGCAAAGCGTGCGCGCGATCCAGGTGCCAGACGAAAACCCGATGCACCCGGACTTCACGTCCATCTACCTCATCGGCCCGAAGGGCGGTCAGTCGCTCACGATCGACTCCGGCGAGGCGATCGACCGCTACCGCTGGATGCTTCGCGGTTACCTCGCCGCAACGGAGCACGCGGAGATCGGCATCGCCGCGATCACTCATCACCACTCCGACCACAGCGGAAACCTGAAGTGGGCGCGAGAGATGCTCAAGGCGGAGATCGCAATCCCAGGCAACGGCGCGCCGCTGTTGAAGGGCAAACTGCCGAAGGATGGTGTGGTCAAGCTGAGCAATAACCAGGTGATTGACCTGGGTGCTGGCGTCAAGGTACGAGTCATGGTGACCCCCGGCCACAGCGTCGATTCGCTTTGCTACTACCTCGAGGATGAAGGCGTATTGTTCAGCGGGGACACTTTGCTCGGCAGTTCGACGACCACCGTCCACGACCTGGCTGCGTACCGGCAGACGCTGACGTTGCTGCTGGAACTGCCCCACCTGAAAGTCATCTGTCCTGGCCACGGGCCCCTGGTTCACGACCCGCGCGAGCGATTGCAGTCGTACATTGACCATCGCGATTTGCGTGAGCGCCAGATCGTTGGTGTGCTGGAAGGGGGTGGAGCGATCGGCAGCTGGGACATCATGCTTCAGTTGTACCCACAGATTAATAAGCGACTGCACCGGGCCGCGGACAACAACGTGCGCAGCCACCTAACGCAACTCGAGCATGAAGGCCGCCTAAAGGTGCACGCTGGCAAGCCGCGAAAGCCGAAATCCGCCGCTAGGGCCCAGGAAGAGATCGAACATGTGCGGCGGCGTGAGACGGTGGTCAAGCAGGCCAAGCGATACGAGTCCGAGAAGCGACGTGCGGAGATTCGGGCGCAGGAGAATCCGCCGAGCGCAGAGTGGATCGAGCCGCCACGCTATGAACTCGCGTGATGTGGGTGGCGCAGGGGCGCGGGGTCTGCCACGCACGCCATCGCGAACCGACGAGAGGAGTGTCCAAAGCTGAAGGGAGAAAAAGTGATCCTCCGGCCGATGCGCGCAGAAGACCTGGAACGTTACGCAGAGTTTAAGAACGACGTTGAGGTGGAGCTACTCGGTCGCTCGGGGGCGCCGGCGCCGATGGAACTCGCACGTCTTCAGTCCAGATACGAAGAGCACCTGAAGCTCGACCCATACGCCTTCACCTGGTTTGCCATAGAGGCACAAGGCGGAAAGTTCATCGGCCAATGTCTGCTGCGAAAGTTCGATGAGGCGGCGCGCACATGCGAACTGGGCATCACCATCGGAGACCGCGACTTCTGGGGCCGCGGGTACGGTCGAGACGCGGTTGGGCTGCTCCTGAAGTACGCGTTCCGGCTGCGCAACATGGAGAAAGTGTGGCTTACGACAAGCGGAGGCAATGTCCGCGCGCAGCGATCTTACGCCGCTTGCGGCTTCACTGAGGAGGGCCGTCAACGCCGCCAAGTCTGGCTAGACGGCGCGTACGACGACGTGGTCTTTATGGGCATCCTCCGTGAAGACTGGCAGCGATCCAAGAATGGCGAGGCCGGGGCCGCCTCTCCTTAACGAAAGGGCGGCAGCGTTCGACAACGGAACCCTGCAGGCCGAGAATCCGGGCATGCCTCGCATGAAAGCGGACGTTTTCGAAGAGTTTCTCCGACAGCCGCACGTTGGCGTCATCTCCACCCTGCGCAAAGACGGGATGCCGTACACCGTGCCGATCTGGTGGCTCTGGAAGGACGGCGCCGTATGGATCACCGGCACGTACTCGCGGGTCTGGTGCCAACAACTTTTGAGGGATCCGCGAGCGTCGCTCTGCATTGAGGCGCTGACGCCAGTCTCCGGGCACATTGGTTTCGACGGGACGTGCAAGGCGTTCGAACGGCCTGGCTTCGATATCTGGCCGATTTCGCGAGAGTTGGCGGAGAAGTATGTGGGCCGAGGGGACACGGCCAATGCGTCCGCCGTCGAACAGTTCTTCGCGAACATGCAGACCGAACCGCGCCTGCTGTTTCGGCTGGACCCTGAGGTCACGCGCGCGATAGACATGCGCGTCTACGAGGGAAAGCGCGCCGATCGGGAGTTCAAGCGGCGCCAGACTTCCGATTGACCGGGTGAGGGTGGGGCTTCGCTGAGGACTCGCCGCGCGACCGGTTGGGAGCCTGCGTTGACATCCGAACGGGCTCCGGTACGATCCCCTTACCAACAGCAAGGACATGAGCGCGCCCGACGGCCACGACACGGCTGGCGGGCGCGATGAATTATGACACATCAGGTTTTTCGCCGCCTCGACATCAGCGTCCAGCCAGTCCCCAAACAGGATGCGGAGGAGCGAAAGCACAACTTCGATGAGACGTACTTCGGCTTCGATCTGAACGCCGCCAAGATTGAAGCTTCGCGCTGCATCCAATGTCCATCGGCGCCTTGCCAGGAAGCGTGCCCCGTTGCGAACGACATACCGGGGGCATTCGCGCTGCTGGAAATGGGCGACATCCTCGGGGCAGCAGATGTGTTCAGGCAGACCAGCAACCTCCCGGAGATGTGTGGCAGGCTCTGTCCGCAGGAGAACCTCTGCGAAGGCGCCTGCGTGGTAGGGTTCGCGATTCGGCCGGACGGCCGCAAGGAGCCGGCGGTGACCATAGGGAAGCTGGAAGCGTTCTGCTCCGACACGCAACGGCAAGAACTCGGCGGCTACCCTATGCCCCGCTATATGCCCGAGCCAACCGGACGCAAAGTGGGGATCATCGGCTCCGGGCCGGCGGGCCTGGCCGTGGCCGAAGAGCTGGCGAATATGGGGCACGGTTCGACTGTGTACGAATTCTGGCCAGAGCCGGGCGGAGTGCTTGTCTACGGAATCCCGAACTTCAAGATGCGCAAGACGATCGTGGACGAATACATCGCTCACCTGGAGGCGCTTGGCGTCACGTTTGTCTGCAACACGTACGTGGGGCGGGACATCACGATCGACGAGATGCTGGCAGGCGAGTTCGATGCGGTCTTCCTGGGGACGGGGGCGGGCGTCGGGAACGAAATGGGGCTCGAAGGTGAGGGCTTCAAAGGTGTGCACAAGGCGACGGACTTCCTCGTTCGCGGCAATCTCAAGCCGGATCAACTTCCTCCGCACCTGCGCGAGCCGCTTCCGCCGCCGAAGAATGTGGTGGTCATCGGCGGTGGCGATACATCGATGGATTGCGTGCGCACGGCCATTCGGTTGGGCGCGGAGAAGGTCACCTGTGTCTACCGCCGTACCGAGAACGAAATGCTTGGCCGAGGCGAAGAGCGGAAGAATGCACGGGAAGAGGGCGTGGAGTTCGCCATGCTCACTTTGCCAACGCGCATCCTCGGCGACGAAGATGGCAAAGCAGTGGCGATTGAGCTTCAGCGAATGGAGCTCGGCGAGCCGGACGAGTCTGGTCGCCGCGCGCCGCGACCAGTGACGGGAAGCGAGTACATCGTCCCTGCTGACACGATCGCCATTGCTATCGGCTACGGGGCGGATCCCCTGGTTCCCCAGACGACCTCCGGTTTGAAATCGGACCGCAAGGCACTAATTCAGATCGACAGGGGTACGGGCGAAACGTCGCGACCCGGAGTGTTCGCGGGAGGGGATAACGTCAACGGCGCGGACCTTGTAGTGACGGCGTTGGCGGATGGCCGCCGAGCTGCGAAAGCGATCGCGGAGTATCTAGAGCGTTTACCGCCCCGGCGTTAGGCGTGGACGAGAAGAGATTACAGCGAGTTTACAAAGCGGCACTGCGCGGGCGGGTTCTGACGAACGATTCTGAATGAGAGATCGTCAGGGGAGCCAGCATGAACAAGCCGCCCGCACTCAATGCACTCTTCTCCAGTTCGACAGACGAGCGAGAATTCGGATCGGTGGAGACATCGCCGATCCTGCGCATCATCCGGCCAACCGCATTGGCGGTGTGGGTGCTGGTATTCTGCGTCCAGGCGCAAACAGTGGTCACAACCGGGAGTAGCAGGAACTGGATGGTGATGGTGCTATCCACTGCGCTGTTCGCAGGCGTCCACGCGCAGTTTTGGTATGAAGAATCGGAACAAGGGCGACGGTTTCACCGGGCGATGGAACGGATGCGTGGCCGAATCTACGAGGACGACGACACCGGGCTGCCCAACAGTCGCCATTTCGTGTTCGAACTTCGCCGCCAGATGATGCGTTCGGTCCGCAGCGGTCGCGGCTTCTCGTTGGTGCTGACGGACATCGGCGGATTCGAAAAAGCGAGAGGCTTTGAGGGGAAGATCATCTCGTCGATGACGAAGACGTTTCGGCACTCGTTGACGGAGGGCGACTTCATCGCGCATTTGCAGGGGCCAATTTACGCCGGCATCGTTTTGGATGACGGCGACCATTCGGCCGCAGACAAGGCGGACAACCTTTTGTGGGCGATCGGCTCGTGCATTCCGCTGGAACTCGCTGGGGACGTCTTCCCAGTTGTGTCGTTGAGCGGCTATGAAGGGGAACTGGAAGTGCGCGACTTCCTTCGCCGAGCGCAACGTGACCTGATAAGTTCTCGTTCAAAGGGGATCACGGCCCGCCCACCGATGAGACGCGCACCGAGCGAGCTCGCCGCATAAGCGAACCTACCTCCCGCCACTCCGTGGATGGAGCATACGAAGCCCGCGTGTCTGGCCGCCGCGGGCTTCGTCGGCGTCCGAACCGCTGAGCCATGGCGGGCGTCGGGTTTCACGCCGCGACCGGTAGATGCGGCGAGCCATGCAGGAGTTGGTCGTGCTCTGTTCCCGCTCGTCGCGCGACGGGCTTATCGAACGCCGTCATGAAGGCGATGGAGCGGGCGAAGGGAATCGAACCCTCGTCTCAACCTTGGGAAGGTCGCGTTCTGCCATTGAACCACGCCCGCAATCCGCGGCTGGATCGTATCATCTGGCCACACTCCGTTCGAGGTATGTTTGAATGCCGCTCTCGCGTGAACTGGCGCTAACCAAGGAGCAGCTCGATGAGCTGATGTTGAGCAATTGGAATATGCGCATCGCCACGATCGGTCCGGGCACGCGGATTAACCTCACGCCGCTCTGGTTCGGTTGGGCGGGCGGGAACATCTATACGTATTGCCGTGGTCAAAAGGTGACGAACCTCCGGCGCGACGCCGTTGCCACGGTCCTCGTGGATCGGAATGAGCGCTTCCCCGAGCTGCAAGGGGCGATGTTTCAAGGTCGCGCCGTAGTGCTGGAAGACGCTGATGCGGAGGCGGCCGATCCTCACCTTGAGGAGGTTCGAGTGCAGATGGGGGAGAAGTACGCGGGTGGGCACGGGGAGGCGAGCCCGGGGCCGCGCCGCAACACGGCAAGCGCCCGCGGGCGGAGCGGGCGCTGGGTGCGATTCGAGCCGCTCCGGGTGGTGACGTGGGACAACTTGAAGCTCAAAACGCGGGGTTGATCCAGGACTCCCGGTGACAAATCGTGCTATTGACAGGCCCTTAT
>JBDUAL010000001.1:0-19194 GCA_040004685.1 Anaerolineaceae bacterium
GTACGACCGCGTCCTCCAGGGCGTCGACAAGATCATCCCGGTCGACGTGTACGTGCCCGGTTGCCCGCCGCGGCCCGAGGCACTGCTCGATGGCTTCCTCGCGCTCCAACGCAAGATCATGGAAGACAAGCGGATGGTCGGATGACGCAGCCAGCCGCAGCGCCGCAATATCCCGGGATTTCGGCCCTCATCCACAAGAGCGTCCCCAAGGTGCCGTTTACGTCCACCAGCACGACCACAGACGCCGATATCCAGGTCGCCGCCGAGCATCTGCTGGAACTCGTTCAGGGCTTGAACCAACGGCGCGAGCTTGCCTTCGACATGCTTTCCAACATCACAGGCATCGATATGGGCGAAGACACGCTCGCCGTGAAGTACAACTTCTATTCGTTCAAGCACAACCATCGCGTGCAGCTGACAGTGACCGTGCCGTGGGCAAATCGGCACGTACCTTCGCTCACCTCTCTCTACGGCGCCGCTGATTGGCACGAACGCGAGGCTGCGGAGATGGTCGGACTGGTGTTCGACGGACACCCGAACCCGAAGGCGCTCCTGCTGGATGACGATGTCCGCATTCACCCGCTGCTCAAATCCCACCCGCTTCAGACCGTGGAGATTCTCCAGGGCATCGAAGAGGGCGTCCCGGGGTTCAAGTTCTAATGACTGTCTGGCCGGAAGAACGCGTCACAACCATCGATAGCTTCAACACCGTTGACATGACGATCAACGTTGGCCCGCAGCACCCGGCAACGCACGGCGTCTTCCGCATGGTGCTCACGGTCGATGGCGAAGTGGTGGTCGATTGCGAGCCGTACATCGGCTACCTCCACCGTGGCCTGGAAAAGCTCACAGAAAACCACGACTACCGCCAGTCGATGGGCTGGTGGGATCGCACCGACTACCTCGCCGGGCTCTGCTGCGAAGGCGCGTACTGCATGGCCGTCGAGAAGCTGGCCGGACTCGAGGTGCCGGAACGCGCCGAATACATCCGCGTCATGCTGATGGAGCTCTCGCGGATAAACTCGCACTTCATGTTTCTCGGCGCCTTCGGTGCGGACGTTGGATCCTTCGGCACGAGCTTCATTTACGCCTGGCGAGAGCGCGAACGGATCTATGACTTCTTCGAAGAGGTCTCAGGCGACCGCATGTTCCCGACTTACTTCCGCCCCGGCGGGCTGATGTCGGACCTGCCGGGAAACTACGAGTCGCGCATCCGCTCGCTCCTGGGATCGATCAACCAGGGCCTCGAAGACCTGGACGGCCTGCTCACGGGGAACGAAATCTTCGTCGAGCGCTGCAAAGGCTTGTCGCCGCTATCGACCGAACGAGCGATTAATCTTGGCATCACGGGGCCAATCCTCCGTGCCACTGGCCTGCCCTGGGACCTGCGCAAAGCGGAGCCGTACAGCGTTTACGATCGTCTGGAGTTCGATATCCCGATTGGCGAGAGCGGTGACATCTTCGACCGCTACTTCGTCCGCCTCTCGGAGATCTATCAGAGCACCAAGATCATCGAGCAGTGCCTGGAGCAGATGCCGAAAGGGCTCGTCCTCAATCCTGATCTGCCGAAGACGCTGCGCATCGATAACGCCGAATGCTACCTGCGCACCGAAGGGACGAAGGGGGAGTATTCGGTTTACGGGATGGCCCGTGGCGGCGTGAAGCCGTACCGCATGAAGCTCCGCTCACCCTCGTTCTGCAACCTATCCGCCCTGAAAGAGATGGTTGTCGGCAACTACCTGGCGGACGCGATCATCATCCTTGGGTCGCTCGATATCGTGTTGGGCGAGGTGGACAAGTAATGTTCCTCTTCTCTGACCCCGTGTTCGGCGTCTGGAACTGGGTCGATGCGATCATCCGAATCCTCATCGTGGTGCTGACGATGACGTTCGTCGTTATCTACCTGACGTACGGCGAGCGGAAGGTTGTGGCTCGCTTTCAGCAACGGCTGGGCCCCACCAAGACCGGACGAGCGGGGCTCCTTCAGGGCTTCGCCGACACCATCAAGCTGGCTTCGAAAGAGGACATCCGGCCCACGAACGCGGACCGCTGGGTGTTCGAATTCGCTCCCTACTTGACGTTCATCCCGGTGCTCATGGTGCTCGTCTCGCTGCCGTTCGCAAAGAACTGGGGCGTCCGAGACCTCAGCCTCGGGCTGTTCTACGTGTTCGCCATCCTCGGCTTGAATATCGTCGGCATCTTGATGGCGGGCCTTGGGTCCGGGAACAAGTACGCGCTGCTTGGCGGCGTGCGCGCCGCTGCGCAGATGATCTCTTACGAAATCCCGCTCGTCTTGAGTTTGCTCTCGGTGGCAATGATCGCGGGCACGCTGAACCTCAACGGCATCGCCTCCCTCCAGAGCTTCACGCCGGAAAATGGCCAGTATGCGCCGTTTATCTTCCTCCAACCGCTGGCTTTCGTGATCTTTTTCACGGCGATGCTTTCGGAACTGCACCGTGCCCCCTTTGACATCCCGGTGGCGGAATCCGAAATCGTGGGCGGCTACTTTGTTGAATACTCCGGGATGCGCTGGAGCATGTTCCAGCTGACCGAATACGCCTCCATGTGGGCCTTCAGCGTCTTCGGCTCGATCGTCTTCCTCGGCGGCTGGGCGGTTCCCGATACGAGCGATTGGTGGGGGCCGGACTGGGGCTGGCAGTTGGGCATCACTTTCATCAAAAGCGTGGTCTGGATTGTCGCCATCATGTGGGTGCGGACCACGGTACCGCGCTTACGCATCGACCAGTTGATGAGCTTCTGCTGGAAGATCTTGCTGCCGATGGCGCTGCTCCAACTCCTGATGAACGGCTTCATCCTTGAATACGACTGGCCGCCAATTCTGCTCACGCTGACGAGTGGAGCGGGCGCCGGAGCACTCGTCGCGATCATCATCACGCGGGCCATTCGGCGCCCGAAGAGCAAGTTGGTTGGGACCTACAAACAGGTGGGAGTGGCTGCCCGATGAAAGGTATCCTGAAGGGCCTCGGTGTGACCCTCTCCACGTTCTCACGGAAACCTGTGACCGTGGAGTACCCGGACGACAAGCATCCCCTGTCCGTGCGCCAGCGTAGCTTCCCCGTTCTCCTCTGGGACTTTGACCACGAAGAGCCGATGTGTACGGGCTGCAACATCTGTGTGCGCAACTGCCCGGTCGATTGCATGACGGCGGTGATGATCGACAACCCGAAGGTACCGGAAGGAACGAGCAACCGGCGCAAGATCGTGGACAAGTTCTGGATCGACTACGGCCGATGCATGCGCTGCAACATCTGCGTTGAGGTTTGCCCGTTCGAAGCGATCGTCATGGACAACAGCTGGGGCGGACCGGAGCAGAGCGCCTATGACCGTCGCGATCTGCACATGGATATCGACGACCTGCTCTACCCGCATAAGAGCGGCCAGGTGACGTTGCCGTTTCGTCCGCAGGACAGTATCGAACTGCTCGAGAAGACGGTGCGCGGCGAAGCACCCCCCGTGACGCCGTTCAAGGGCGCGCTGCCCGAGGACCGCATCGCCCAGCAGGAGCGCGTTGCGCGCGGCGAAGGGGCGGCAATCCAGGAGCGCCCGGCAGAGGTCAAAGCGGTCACGGCCAGGGCTTCCGGAGGGGCAACCGCTGGCGGCGAAGAAGTCGAGATCCTCTCCGAATCGAAGATCAGGGCGAAGAGGATGCGTGCTGAGCGCGAGGCCAAGGAGTTCACCGATCGCGGCGAGCCCGTGCCTGCCGAGGTCACCGCCCGCATTCAGCACTACGCGAACATGAAGCCGGGTGAGGCGGCGTCCGGCGCGGCTGGCGGCGGCGGCGGCGGTGGCGGCGTCGGCGAGCTGCTCAGCGGGACGCTGCCGGATGGCAGCATGCGCTTCCCGCCCGGTGTCGGCGAAGGCCCCAAGGGCGACCCAAACTCGCCCGAGAAGGTGCGAGCCCGGAGGATGCGCGCCGAGCGCAAGTTCAACGAATTGACTGCTTCGGGTGAAGCAATCCCCGAAGACGTGTCGCAAACCTTGCACGACCTGGGCAGTGACCTCGCCCCAGGCGGCTCCATCTGGGCGTCACTGGCGGGTAGTGGAGGCACGGGTAATGGCGGCGGTGGTGGTGGCGCACCTTCGTCAGGCCCACTGACCGGCACCATGCCAGACGGCAGCATGCGATTCCCGCCGGGCGTGGGCGATGGCCCCAAGGGCGACCCAAACTCGCCGGAGAAGGTGCGCGCGCGGCGTATGCGCGCTGAGCGTAAGTTCAACGAACTGACTGCAGCCGGCGAAGTGATCCCGGATGACATCGCCACGATGCTGCATGACCTCGGTAGCGACCTCGCACCCGGAGGCTCTATCTGGACTTCATTGGCCCCGTCGGCGCCTCCGGCCAGCGGGGGCGGTGCAGCAGTGGCGGCAGTTGATGACGGCAAGGTGACGCTCCCACCGGGCATTGGCATCGGACCGAAGGGTGACCCGAATTCGCCTGACAAGGTACGCGCGCGGCGTATGCGCGCCGAACGCAAAGCGAAGGAATTGGTCGCGGCTGGCGAGCCGGTGCCAGACGACATAGCCCAAACGATCCGCGAGCTAGGCGGAACTGTGCCGGGGGCTGGGTAGCGATGGCGACAGAAGTCCTGTGGTGGATATTTGCGGCCGCGACCGTTGTGCTCTCGACGGGTGTGGTCTTCTCACGCTCGGTGATTCATTCGGCGATCTTCCTGATCGGCGGCCTCGCCGGCGTCGGCGCCATGTACGTCTTCCTGACAGTGGATTTCCTTGCCCTTGTCCAGTTCTTGATCTACGGCGGCGCGGTCACGGTGCTCATCCTGCTGGCATTGATGTTGACGCGGAGCGACCCATCTGGCGCCAAGGAATCGGTCAACGGCAGCCAGGCTCCCTTCGCGGCGCTCGCCGGGGTGATGCTCATGGCGATCCTGGTGAGCGTTGCCGTGGCCGTGAAATGGCCCGGCGATGTGGACAACGCGCCCTCAATCATCTCGCTCGAAGCGATCAGCAAGGCACTGTTTGTGGACTACGGACCGCCGTTCGTACTGGCCTCTGTTCTCTTGCTGGTAGCCCTGGTAGGCGCGATTATCCTCGCGCGCCAGGATGAGGGGGATTAGGCATGGTACCTCTCGAAAACTACCTCGTCCTCAGTGCCATTCTGTTCTCGCTTGGCGTCTATGGCGTGCTTGCACGGCGTAGTGCGGTGCTCGTGCTCATGTCCGTGGAGCTCATGCTGAACGCAGTAAGCCTGAACTTCGTCGCGTTTGCCGCGTACCTCGACCCGGAAAAAATTACCGGAGCGATTTTCGCCGTGTTTGTGATCACTGTCGCTGCCGCGGAAGTCGGCCTTGCCCTGGCGATCGTCATCCGCCTGTTCCGAAACCGCGCCACATCCAACGTTGACGAAGCGGCACTGATGAAATGGTGACGAACGAGTTGGATTCTCGGTCACTGCTGTTCGCTTCTGTAGCCGATCCGCTCGCCGGCGTGGCCCTGCGACGACTCACAGCTTCGACATCCGAAACCGCCGGAGGCACCCGTGGGGGCTGAACAAGCGTGGTTGCTCGCCGCTATTCCGGCAGCCATGTTCTTCGTCATCGCCCTTTTCGGGCGCTACCTTCCGCGCCAGGGGGATTACCTTGGCGTGCTCGCCATCGGCACGTCGTTCGTGCTCTCGTTCTTCGTTCTCGCGGACTATCTCAGCTTCTACGATTTCGAAGCGGGTAAGACGGCGGTAGCGGAATCGATCAAGTGGTCCACAGTTGGCGTTGGCGAGACGGCGTTCAAGCTGCGCATGGGCATCTACATCGACCAGATCACAATCGTGATGTTTGGCGTGGTAACGACGGTCGCCCTGATGGTAAACGTCTTTTCGATCGGCTACATGAAAGGCGAACCGCGCTACTACTGGTTCTTCGCGGTCCTCCAGCTCTTCGTGGCCTCGATGTTGATGCTTGTGATGGCGGACAACCTGCTGCTGGTCTACATCTCCTGGGAGCTGGTCGGCGTCTGTTCGTTTCTGCTCATTGGGTTCTACTGGGAGAAGCGAAGCGCGACGGAGGCGGCGAAGAAGGCGTTCATCACCACGCGCATCGGTGATGTGGGTCTGCTGATCGGCATTATTCTGCTCTGGCGCGCGACCGGCACGTTCAACATCCGCGAGATCATCGACATCGCAGAGCACGGCGGCATCGGCTCGACGTACCTCTTTGTGAGCGTCCTCTTCGTCTTCCTTGGTTGCATGGGCAAGAGCGCGCAGGTGCCGTTTCACGTCTGGCTGCCCGATGCAATGGAGGGCCCGACGCCAGTCAGCGCGCTGATCCACGCAGCGACGATGGTGGTGGCCGGCGTCTACCTCACCGCGCGTTTGCTGCCGCTCTTCGAAGTAGCGGATGGCACCCTTCTGATTGTCACGATAGTGGGACTGGTAACTGCGCTTTCGACCGGCTTCATGGCGCTCGCCCAGACCGACATCAAGAAGGTGCTCGCCTATTCCACCGTAGGGCAGCTCGGGTTCATGTTTGTCGCCCTGGGATCCGGCCACCCGGACGCGGCGATCTTCCACCTGATGACGCACGCCTTCTTCAAGGCGCTGCTCTTCCTTGGGAGCGGCTCGGTCATTCATGGGACGCACCACAACCAGGAGATGGACAAGCTCGGCGGGCTCTGGAAGAAGATGCCGATCACCGGCACAACGTTCTTCGTCGGGTCGCTCGCCCTTGCTGGGGTAGCCCCGCTTGCCGGATTCTGGAGCAAGGACGAGATCCTGCACGCGAGTCAGACTTGGAGCGGCGGTTGGGTGCTGATCCTGCTCGGCTTCGCCGCTGTGATGACGGCGTTCTACACAACGCGCCTCTTTATTCGCACCTTCATGGGCAAGCCGATGGACCAGCACGTCTACGAGAGTGCGCAAGAGTCCGGCTTCCTGATGACCGCGCCGCTAGTCGTGCTCGGCATCCTGGCTGCTGTTTCCGGTTTCGTCATTTGGCATGGCGTGGGCACGGCGATCGGCTTCCCGGGCGGCTTCACCGAGTTCGTCTTCCTCGAAGAGCCGGAGCGCTACCACATCGATTGGGCACTGGCCGGCGGGTCAATCGGCATCGCCGTTGTCGGAATCTTCCTCGCGGCATTCGTCTACTGGAACGGATCACTCGAACGCTCAACGCGGCTCGCGCGGTTCCAACCGGGCATCTACGAACTGCTTGTCCACAAGTTCTACTTCGATGAGATGTACCAGTACGCGATCGACAAGGTTCTTCTCGGTTTCTCGTTTATCGTGTCCTGGTTCGATCGTTACGTTGTGAACGATACCGGCATCGACGGTTCTGCACAGGTCACCGGCTACAGTGGCTACGTTCTGAAATTCTTGCAGTCCGGGCGTGTGCCCAACTACGCGATGGCGATCACGCTGGGCGTGGTTGGGTTGGCGATTGTCGGACTGATGGTGAGGGCTTAATCCATGACCTTCGATGAGGGCCAGGGCTACATCGTCCTCGCTACGCTTGCCGCGCCGCTGCTTGCTGCGCTCATCATCCTCTTTATCCCCAGCGGACAGAAGATGGCCATCCGCTTCGTTTCGGCGTTCTTCGCGGCCGTCATGCTGGGGCTCTCGATCTACATCTTCGTCGCCTACCAGGCGGACGGCGAGAAGATCCAGATGACCCTGAAGTGGGTGTGGGTGGAGAACACCGCGTTCCTCGGCAAAGACGGCATCACGCTCCACCTTGCTGTCGATGGCATTTCAGCCCCGATGGCGTTGCTCACGGGCATCGTCGCCTTTGCCGGGACGATCACCAGTTGGAAGCTCAACTACCGTCCGAAAGACTTCTTCATCCTCTACTTCACCCTGCTCGCCGGGGTGTATGGGACCTTCTTCAGCTTCGACCTGTTTTTCTTTTTCTTCTTCTACGAACTGGCGGTCATGCCGCTCTACCTGCTGATCGGCGTCTGGGGCTCAACCCGCAAAGAGTACGGCGCGCTGAAGCTGACAATGATGCTGGTCGGCGGATCGGTGTTGATCTGGATCGGCATCTTCGCCGTCTTCCACGAAGCCAACCTGGGCACGTTCGACATGCAACGGCTGTTTGCCGCTGGTAACGATGGCACTCTCAGTCCGACCTTCCAGAAGGTCTTCTTCCCCATGATCTGTATCGGCTGCGGCGTGCTGGCGGCGCTCTGGCCGTTCCATACGTGGTCGCCAGACGGCCATATGGCGGCACCGACGGCGGTTTCGATGGTTCACGCTGGCGTCCTGATGAAGCTGGGGGCGTTCGGCATCATCCGCCTCGGCATCCAGCTGCTTCCGGTGGGCGCCGAGTTCTGGATGCCCGGGCTGATGGTTCTGGGAGTCATCGGGGCGCTCTACGGTGCGACCGCGGCGCTCACTCAGCGCGACTTCAAGCTGATTTCCGGGTACAGCTCGGTGAGCCATATGGGCTACGTGCTCATGGGGCTGGCGACCATGAACCAGATCGGCATCACCGGCGCGGTGCTGCAGATGTTCAGCCACGGCGTGATGACGGCCCTCGTCTTCCTCCTGATTGGCGCGCTCTACGACCAGGCGCACACGCGTGACATGAAGGATTTCGGCGGGCTTACGAAGGTGATGCCAGTGTGGGTGGTTTTCTACACCGTCGCGGGGCTGGCTAACGTGGGGTTGCCGGGCCTCTCGGGGTTTACGGCCGAGTTTCACATCTTCGTAGGCACCTTCCGCGCCTACCCGGTGTTTGGCGCACTCGCGATCGTTGCAGCGGCGTTGGCCGCGGGCTACATGCTGCGCATGTTCGCAATCGTTTTCTTCGGGCCGTTCAACATCCGCTGGAAGGATCTCAAGGACCTGACGCCGTTGGAGACGATGGCCGGCGGGCTCCTGATCGCTTCGATCGTTTTGATGGGCGTCTGGTGGGCGCCGTTCACCGACCGTATCGGCCAGACCGTGGCAGCTATCCCGGGGGTCATCGGTTAGCATGCGCGACTACACAGTTTTCGTCCCCGAATACATCGCAGCCGGTTGGGCGGTGCTTGTCATCGCCGTCGAACTGTTCTTCCCCCGCGTCCGCCGCGATGGGCTCGCCTACCTGACTGCACTTGGAGCGTTGGTCTGGGGCATCTCCGCCCTCTTCTTCATAGGGAAGACTCCGCAATCCTTCCAGGGCCTGATCGAATCGGACAATTTCACGACCTACTTTCGGCTGCTGGCGGCGGGAATCGTGGCAGCCGTTTCCATCATGTCGGCGAGCTACATGCGCGGCCGGACGAAGGCCGCGGCGGAGTACTACGGGCTCCTCCTGATAGCAGGCTGCGCCACGGTCTACATGGCGGCGGCGCGCGAGCTGATCACGGCGTACATCTCGCTCGAACTGCTGAGCTTCTGCCTCTACATCCTCGTCGGCTACCTGAAACGCGATGCGCGCAGCAGCGAGGCGGCGCTCAAGTACATCCTCCTCGGGGCCTTTTCGAGCGCGATGTTCCTCTACGGTATGAGTCTGCTTTACGGGCTCACCGGCAGCACTACGTACGACGGCATTTCAGCCGGACTGGCGGCACGGGGGAGCAGCACGGATGCGGGCATCGTCGTCGCCTTCGTACTCATCCTTGCCGGGGTCGGCTTCAAAGTCTCGGCTGCACCGTTCCATATGTGGGCGCCGGACGCTTACGAAGGCGCGCCAATGCCCATAACGGCGTTCCTTTCAACCCTCTCGAAGGCTGCTGGATTCGCCCTCATCCTGCGACTGTTCAGCGTCGCCTTGGTGGTTGACGCCGTCGAATGGCGTTGGGCATTCGCAATCCTCGCGGCCGTGACGATGACCGCTGGCAACCTGATCGCCATCCAGCAGACGAACCTCAAGCGGCTGGTGGCCTACAGTTCCATTGGCCAAGTTGGCTACATGCTGATCACGATTGCCGCGATCGGCTACGGCGATGAGACCGTCGGGCTGAACGCCACCAGCGGGCTGTTGATCCACCTCATCGGCTACGTCGTCTCGACGCTGGCGCTTTTCACGGCGCTCACCGCGTACTACAACAAGACCGGCAAAGACACGGTCGAAGGGCTCAGGGGGCTTGCAGAGACGCAGCCATTCCTCGCGCTCGTGATCACCGTTTCGCTCTTCTCGTTCGCCGGGTTGCCATTCTTCGCGGGCTTCGCGACCAAAGTCTTCCTTTTCCAGGGCGCAACCACCAACGAACTCCTCTGGTTGGTGGGGCTGGCCGTGCTAAATAGCTTCATCAGCCTCTACTACTACCTGATGGTGATCCGCCAGATGTACCTGTTCGATCCCGTCGCCGGGATGACGCGGTTCAAGATCAGCCCGGTGTTGTGGGTGCTGAGCGCTGGCCTGATGTTCGGCATATTGTTCATCGGCATCTACCCTGGCCCGGCATTCAAGGCGGCGGAGAACGCTGCAAAGCCGCTCTTCCAGCAGGCCGAAGCGGCGAGTGCGGCACGCGTCCCCTAGGGACTCTGGCGCGCCTCATCGGCGCCTGTCCGCTCCGCCATCCAATCAGCCATCATCTCAAGGAAGCCTGGCCGGAAGTCTGCCGCGTCGCGGGGGCGAAGGTGGCTGTCGTCAGCGCCTTCGCCGTTGGCGCTGAAGAGGTGGTCGGCGCTTTCCAGGACTTCGATCTGAAATGCGCCGGGCGACCGCCCTGCAGCGACCGTTTCGAAGCGCGCGACGCTCTCAGGGACCGGCAGGTTCTGGTCATTTTCGGCCAACACGGCTAGCACCGGGCATCGCACCCGCTCGAGGGCGGGGACCGGGTCGTAGGCCATTTCAGGAAGTGCGCCGCCCATCTCGGCGCGCAGACGGTTCCCTGGCGGCCGCTCCAAGTGCGGGACCGGATCGAACTGCGGAAAGTCCCGGACCAATGGCGAAACGGGTAGCGCGGCAAGTGATTCGTCTGCGCTGAGCCGCTCCTGAAGGGACGCGAGTTCGCCATCCCACGAAGCGTCCCAAACGCCATGCGCGCAGTAATCGAAGAAGATGGTCCATGTGCGCGCGACCACGGCGAGCGTGTCTTCGCTGATTCCCTGAGCGCGCAGTGCCGCAGAGCGGCGGTAGACCTCGGCCTCGGCCGGCGTGACGCCGCTGGCGCCTACCAGCACGAGGAACGCCGCCTGAGGCAGGCGCGAGGCGGCAAGTCCCGCTACCCACGCGCCGTTGCTGTAGCCCCAGACGCCCACGCGCCCTGCATCTACCCCGCCCGCCACGCATACCGCCTTCCAGGCCGAGACGGCGTCTGCGGCCAACACTTCGACATTCATGTCGCGTTCGCCGCCTGACTCTCCGTTGCCTCGGCGGTCGAAGCTGAAAGTGGCGATACCGGCCCCCACAAAAGCCTGGGAATGAGCGCGGTAGAACCTACGTTCGGCCCAGGTAGAGCCGTGAAGTAGCACCACAGCCGGATTTGGCCCCGCACCGACGGGCAGTGCCAGTTCACCCACGAGGGTGACGTCGCCAGAGGTGAATCGGATGGGGACGGTGGGCATGGGAGGAGTGTAACGCGCGGACTGGTTGGGGGAGATCCGAATGAGCGGAAGACGCCGGACGGCGATACCCGCCTTAGTCCTCGATGCGAACCGGGATGGACGCCAGCACCAGCTGTGGTTCGAATCTCGGCGCGGTCTGGAAGCGGGGGTGGTGGATGAGGAGGAACGCCAGCGCGCCGAGCAAGCCGATGGCGGCGAGGGTTGGGCGCGCGCCCGCGTACTGCGCGCCAACACCCATCAGCAGCAAGGGCAGCACAATAAGCGATTCGGTCAACGTGCTCTGAACCGCAAAGACGCGAGCCTGTTGGCCCAGCGGAGCGGTTTCGGTGAGAGCGACGCGCGCCGCTACCTGCGTGAGACTCAGGCAGAGTCCGATCAGGAAGGCGACTGGCAGCGCCACCAGGAACGTTGTGTTCATCGAGATGTCGAAGTGGACGAGGACTTCGAAGCGGCTGTATTCGAAAACCGCGATCAGGCCGTAATCCAGGGAAGCAAGGGCAAACACGCCCACTGTGAGACCCAACAGACCCGCCCGCATGAACCACCCGGCTCGCGCTTTGGTGACGGCAGGCGCAGCCCAGATCAGGCCCCCGACCATGCCTGCAACGCCCGGCAGCAGGAGGTAGATGAGGGCGGAACGGCCGAGCCCCATGTCGTGGCTGAGGTAGAGCGGGAGCGCGACAACGATTCCCTGCGAAACCATCGCCTTGACGGCGAGCACAGTGACGGCGTCCCGAGCGAGCGCTTCACCGCGGAAGAAACGGACGGTGTCCTTGAAGCTGAAGGCGCAACGCCCCGGGATCGCCTGGGCGGCAGCAGTGTTGCGAAGGCGAGCGGCGAGGCCGAGCGTGATGGCGGATAGGGCGAGGAAACCGACTGCGGCACCGCCGAGCATCGCGTTTGCACCTCCGACGTACCAGAGCGCGGGCGCGACAACCGCGAAGCCGAGTCCCTGGCCCACATATTGGAGCGCTACGAGCAGCGAATGCGCCTGTCCCGGCCGATCCTGGCGGAGCGTGCGGACGAGAGCCATTTCAGCCGGGGTGAAGATCTGCGAAACGGCGGAATAGGCGAATGCGATCACCCAGACCACACTGGGACCGTGAATGAAGGCGGCAGCCAGCGCGACCACGGCGAAACGCAGCGTTGCGCCCAAGGCCAACCCGCGCGCCGGGCCGATGCGGTCCACGATCGCTCCACCGGCGAGTCCCAGCAGGAGCGCCGGAACGAGCATGGCAACGAAGATGCTGCTCAGGCCAATGGCCGCGTGGGAACTGGTCCCGGCGAGCACGAAGAGCGCCGCCAGCAACAGGTTCTGCGCCACCTGCGCCACGAGTCTGGTGCCGTAGTAAAGCGCGCGTTCAAACGTCAGGTTGCGATCCGTGTCCACCAGCAACTCTAGTGCTACCTCGTCCTCATTAACGGCAATCGCAGGCCTCCTGCCGAGGGGGCAGTGTGAACAGCGCGAGAATGTTGGGTCGTCCCGGAGCTCGATCGGTCGAACGAACTCTGTTCACGCCTCAAGCTATCAAGTCTTCCTGAGTGTTTGGTGAAGGCTGGCCATTATTTACCGTGCGTTTGGCAAGACCGGGGAAACTACCGTCAACGCGTTTCGTGCTCATCGCCGAGATCGGCCGTTTGGGCACTGCATTTCGGCTACCCCTCTAACGTCTCGCCTCTATCCTCTACACTATGGCCGCAGACTGAATGACCGGGGTAGAACGCATGGATTTCGAGCTTTCCGAAGAGAACCGCCTGATCAAGGACACCGCTCGCAGCATCGCCAAAGATGTGGTCGCACCGCGAGCGAAGGAGCTAGACGAAACTGGCGAATACCCGCACGACTACTTCGAGGCGTTCAAGAAGGCGGGGATGTTGGGCATGGCCATCCCAGAATCGATGGGTGGCACCGGCAACGGCATTCTCCCGCTCTGCCTGGCGATCGAAGAGGTGGCGAAGTACGAATGCGGCGCCGGCCTGATGCTCGTTCTCACCGGCCTGCCGAACCGACCAATCATGTTCGGCGGCACGCCCGAGCAGCAGCAGCGCTACCTGCCGAACGCGGCGAACGGCGTGACCAAGGGCGCCTTCTGCCTGACCGAGCCTGACCACGGCTCGGATGCTGCCAACCTGGAAACGCGCGCCGTTCGCGATGGCGACGACTACGTGATCAACGGCAACAAGGTCTACATCTCCGGCGGCACGGTGGCGGACTTCCTGACCGTCTTCGCGCGCACCGGTGGGCAGGGCGCGAAGGGCATCAGCGCTTTCGTTGTGGATGCGCACGCGCCCGGCGTCCACATCGACCGCACGGATGACAAGATGGGAGTTCGCAGTGTGCCGACGGCCCACTTCAGCTTCCAAGATGTGCGCGTCCCCGCCGACAACCTGCTCGGACTGAGCGAGGGCTCGGGGTTCAACCACGCGATGCTGACGCTCAACAGCTTGCGCCCGACCGTCGGCGCGCGCGGCGTCGGCCTGGCCGAAGGGGCGGCCGGCTATGCGCTTGAATGGGCGCGGGAGCGCAAGGCGTTCGGCAACTCGATCGTCGATTTCCAGGCGATCCAGTTCATGTTCGCCGACATGGCGATCCAGATTGAGGCGGCGCGGAACCTCGTATACAAGGCAGCGTGGCTGGTGGACCAGGGAAAGTTCGGCAAAGAGCACGCGCACCACCTTTCGATCGCAAAGGCGTACGCCACCGAGATGGCGAACCGCGTCGCTTTCGATGCTCTCCAGGTGCTTGGCGCGCAGGGCTATATGAAGGACCACCCGCTCGAACGCCACTACCGCGACGCCCGCCAGTTGATGATCGTCGAAGGCTCCAGCCAGGTGCAGCGCGTGGTCATTAGCCGGGCGATGCTGGATCGCGCGCTGGTCTACGGCTAGGCCGAACGAAATGACCTCGGGTAGCAGGGAATCGCCATTTCGGCGCGATAGCGCGCGGGTGCTGCTCCTTGACCCGGAAGGGAGGCTGCTGCTCTTCCGCTCGTCGTTCATGGATGCTGAGACTGGCCTCCCTGTCTGGTTCACGCCGGGGGGTGGCGTGGAGCCGGGCGAATCTCACGAAGACGCCGCGCGGCGCGAGGTCATCGAAGAGACCGGGATGACGGATGTCGTCTTTGGCCCCTGGGTGTGGGTGCGGGAGTACACCGCCGTCTGGCTCGGCTCGGAACGCCACGGCGAATGGTTCCACGCCGACGAGCGCTACCGCCTGGCCCGTGCGTCCGGCTGCGAAATTAGTCGAGTGGGCTGGACGGAGCTCGAACTGTCCGATATCGCCGAGCACCGTTGGTGGACCGTCGCCGAAATCGCTGCAACGAACGATGCGGTCTTCGCTCCGCGGCGCCTGGCGACTCTGCTCCCGGCCGTGTTAGCGGGCGATCTGCCGCCAGAGCCGATCCGCTTAGACTAAGCCGCCAATTACCAGATTACGGCAACACCGTATTCGGAGAGCCGCCGGTCGCTGCTCACAATCGGCACTCCTTCGACCAACGCCTGGGCGACGAGAATGCGATCGAACGGGTCGCCGTGGATGAGCGGTAGTTCGGCACTCTTCAGCGCGTGCGCGATGGAGACGGGGAGTTCTGTTGCTTGCAGGTCCGCCATGGCGATGCGAATGAATTCGGAGAATTCCGAGCGAATCGTCAACTTTTTCTGGCTGAACTTAATCCCCAACTCCCAGGGCGTTACGCTGCTGAGCAAGCGTTCGTTGCTGGGATCACCGATTACCGCTTTCGCCGAAACGGAGATGCGAGGTTCCCCTGACGCCGCCCAGAAGAACACGTTCGAGTCGAGCAAGACCCTCAAACGTCGTTCAGTGGATCGTCAGGGTCGTCGCCATACCACAGAGCAAGTTCTGCCTCAGTCATGTCGTCGTAGAACGAAGGGTGGGTGTGCACCTGGCCCGCGAAGCGTCCAAAAATGATCGGATTCCTCTCCGGCTGCTCCTCCGGTTCGGCTGCGCTGACGAGCCGAGCCACTGGCTTGCCGCGGCGGGAGATCAGCACTTCCTCGCCGCGTTCGACGGCGGCCACGAGTTCGGAGAAGTGCGTTTTGGCCTCGTGGATGTTCATGGTGGTCATAGAAACAGCGTACCCGACTAAGTGGACTTAGTCCAGTTAGTCCACTCGGCCCCAACTTACGCCAGCAACGCCAACGTATCGTGGTCTTCCATTGCCGCCAACAAGCGGTCGACCATGCTATCGAACAGCTCCACCGCGCGCGGGTTCACCATGTCCAGGGTACCGCCGGCGATTACACCGATGATCGCGAAGAAGTAGAGCATGAGCGTGCGCGCATCCGTCACCAATTGGTCGAAGCTGTAACCCGCGACGCCCGCCGCCACGAGCGCGTTGTGATAGACGTGGAGAAGCTCGTCTTCGTGTGCCCGCCGTTCCTCTATTGGCAGGCCACCGGTAATGAAGTAGATGGCGTCGTAGGCTGCTGCCCAGGAGATCATCGGCGCCTGCCAGTCCACCACGACCACCGGCCGACCAGATTCGGCGCTGCCGAAGAATATGTTGTCCACGCGGAAGTCGCTGTGGCAAAGTGTTTTCGGACGGTCGCGGCACGTCTCGAGGTGGGCCATCAGCTTCGGCCCCATGGTCGCGCCCGCCTTCCGTAGCTCGGGGGAGAGCTTTTCGCCGAAGCGTTCGACGAAGAGCAACCACGAAGGGTCGTACGCCTGGCTGATTGCCCCACCCACGAGGTCGATGAAATCGGGCAGGTAGGTCAGTTCGGCGAGCTTTGGGCTTTGCCACCAGGCGGCGTGCAGCTTCGCAAGCTCGGGCAATACCAGCTTTGCTTGTTCCACCGTGCAACCCGCGACCTGGTCGCCAAAGGTCCCCGAATGCAGGTCTTCGAGCAGGATCAGGTACTGGCCGGCCTCGATATCCATGCCCGCGTAGTACACACCCGGGCTGGGCAGCGGCACGTCCGGTTTCAGTTCGCTATAGAAGCGCACCTCCCGTTCGTAAAGCCCAAACAGCGTTGCGATTTGCCGGGAAGCCTCGTTTGGCGATGGGAACTTCGCCACCAGCGTCGCCGGTGCGCCCACCTCCGCGCGATCGTAGTGCAGCGTGACG
The DNA here is from genome assembly GCA_040004685.1 of Anaerolineaceae bacterium. Taxonomy (GTDB): domain Bacteria; phylum Chloroflexota; class Dehalococcoidia; order Tepidiformales; family Tepidiformaceae; genus PNKC01. The sequence continues at coordinate 16,555 of JBDUAL010000001.1, forward strand.
CGCGCAAGCAGACCGACAAAGCCGACTCCCTCGCCCACGATCTGGGTCTCGAAAGCGGTCACGCTGGCGTCCTTGAGGTGCCCACCGTTCCGAAGCGCCGTTGTCAACCACTCGGCGGTTAGTTCTTCGGGCGCCTGCGGAAGAGACGTGCTTGCGATCGTCATCTGTAGGCCTCTCGTTCGAGAATTCGGCGACTCTGTCACGGACATGCCAGAGTGTCAATGGCGCTCCACCTCTCGTTGACTTTCACGCCCTCTCCTCTCGTGTAGGCTTGGGCACTGGAGGGCCGAATTAATGAACCCACTGCAAGGGAAGCTGGTCCGGCTTCGCTCGTTCGAGCCGGAAGACGAAGCGATCGTGTTCGCGTGGGTGAATGACCCGGCGGTGCAAGAGTTTCACGGAACGCGCTACCCGCGTTCCCACGCCCAGATTCGGCGCTCCGGCGAAGACGCCTCGACGATAAAATACAGCTCCGGTACCTTCGCCGTTGATGCGCTAGACGATGGCAAGCTGATCGGCGAGGTCTGGATCGGCGCCGAGCGGCCTGAGTGCCGCAGCGCTGAGGTGGCAATCACGATCGGCGACAAGTCGCGTTGGGACGGCGGCTATGGCACTGACGCGATGCGCACCATCTGCCGCTTTGGTTTCGAGATGATGAATCTGCACCGCATCGAACTGCACGTTTTCGCCGAAAACGGCCGCGCTCGACGTTCGTATCAAAAGGTTGGTTTTCGCGAAGAGGGCCAGCTGCGAGAGTGCGTCTTCAAGTACGGCCGGTATTTGGATTCCGTGGTGATGGGGCTCCTCGAAGGCGAGTTGGTTTTGGAGTAGGCCATCGACGATTCGCCTCCGGAGAGAAGGACGAAGCCTAAGCGAAAGCATGCGATCGACGCACTCACGGGTGTCGCTCCCCCGAGGCTAGCGTTCCCAGAAACGCCAGGAGGACTTCTTCTTCGCCGGTGACGCGGGTTCGGCTGCTGGTGGGGCGACGGTCTCGGGGGGGCGCAGAGCCGGGATGGCTGCGACGGTGGCGGGAATAATTGCGTGCAGTGCTTCGATCTGGGCGGGTTCGAAATCGCGCACTACCGTCTGTACGACGGCCGCGCGCCGCATGGCCGTGCCGCCCGAGAGCTGATTGAAGACCGCGTCGTAACCCCGTGCGACGGCGTTCGCCTCGTCGAAGGGCATGGCTAACCATGCAAGCAGGCGGCTGCGGGTGAACTTCAGGAGACGCGGCTCATCGAGGTCGTACTCGGCGAGGATCATGCGGTGCAGTTCAGCCTCCCGCTCCACCTCAGGGAGCTGAACCACGCGTGTGCACCGTTCCACCATCTTGCGCTCGCATTCCTCGTCGCTCAGGTCGCCGAGCTCTGACCAGGATCGGTCTGGCTCCCCTACGTTCGTCATTTGAGTTTCCTTTCCTACTACCGCGTGGTGAAGAGCGATTTTCGTTGTCCCGCAGACTATCACGCCCGTCAAGATCCCGTTTGACCGGCGGCTACTATTACCCCCGCCAGGCGGCTCGCCGATTGCCCATCGCTGCGCGCAGCCGCCGATCAACAACGGCGGTGGCGTCCACACTTGTCGCCCCAAGAAAGCTCGACATTCGCCACATCCCCGCGGCCAGCGCATCGCGGAACGCCGGACTCTTCGCCGTCGCCGCATCTTCGAGCCAGATCCCGTTGACCACCAACGTGTTCGCTTTGCGGTCCAGCTTCGCGTCCAGCCGCCCGACAAGCTGGTCACCCCAGAGGATCGGCATGGTGTAACGCCCGAAGACCATCTGGTGGGCGGGCTTGTAGATCTCCCAGACGTAGTCGAATTCGAACAACTGCTTTGCCCGGCCGCGCGCGCTCACCGGGTCCAGCGGCGAGAGAAAGTTCACTTCTTGCTCGTTGGTTGTTTCGATCGCTGCCCAGGCCGCCGGGATATCGTTACTGGCGATTTCCTCCAACTGCCCGACATCGCTGCCCAAGACGAAGTGCGTGCCTTTCCAGCCTTCGACCTCGACGCTGACGAGGTCGCCGCACTCGAGCATGGAACGTTCGAGGGCGCGCTCCTCCTCCCTGGTGACCGTGCGTAGGAGCGCGCGACTGAGCGGCCCAATGCGACCGATCCCCGCAAACGCGACTGCTTTTCGGGCCATGAACCGCTCGGCTTCGTCGTCTGAGGATTCGCGAATCAGCGCTTCGGGCGCCACCCGTTCCGTCGCGGCGTACACGCGTTCGAAGCGTTCGCGGTGGTGCGTCATCGCTTCGCCCACGCGCCAAAGGTAGTAAAGCGCGAGCGAGCTGTCTTTGCTGCCCCGGTAGTTCGTGATGGCGGCGCGCTCGGTGGCCTCGAAGGCTCGCCCGGAGACTGTCTCGCGGTCCCGAAGGGCGCCGCGCATCTCCTCGATTGCGCCGCCATGTTCGCGTTCGGTGGCTGCCCACCCTTCGTGCCCGCGGTTGCGCCGCATGATCACGCGCCAGTGCGGGAGTTCGGCCATCGGCCGCACCGCGAGCCAGCCGCCCCAGTCGAAGAACTCGCGGTTCCCGTACGCCAGTTCATCGAAGAGTCGAGGCTGGTAGCCGACGACCCGGCTGTGGAGCATCAAATCGTGGCTGCGCGCGAGGATCACGAGCGGGTCCAGCTGGAGAT